>JAIXQE010000151.1 GCA_027485815.1 Opitutaceae bacterium | reverse complement strand
GGCGCGGCGGGATCGAGCGGCGTGGTCCAACGGCGTCCGGTCGCAACGGGTTCCTCGGCGAGGCCCCAGACCGCGGTCCCCGTCGCACGCGCACCCGCAGCCGCCGGGGCGACCGGGGCGGGAGCGGTGGTGGGAGCCGCGACCCAGCAGCGCTCCCGGGCGAAGCGGCGGCGCGGGAGCGGGGGCCGGCCGGAATGCGGCGGGGGCTCGGCGAGCAGCACGTGCGCGTTCGTGCCGCTGTAGCCGAAGGAGCTGACGCCGGCGAAACGGGGTTCGGCGCCGGCCGGCCAGCCGCGGGCCTCGGTCGGGATGAAGAACGGACTGGCGGCGAGGTCGAGGTGCTCGTTGGGCCGCTCGAAGTGGAGCGAAGCCGGGATGCGGCCGCGCTGTAGCGCGAGGACGACCTTCACCAGTCCGGCCAGCCCGGCGGCAAAGGAGGTGTGGCCGACATTCGACTTCACCGAGCCGAGCGCGCACCGGCCGGCGCGGGGCCGCGGGCTGCGGAACGCCTCGGTGAGGCCCCGGAATTCCACCGGATCGCCGAGCTTCGTCCCCGTCCCGTGGGCCTCGATCAGGCCGATCGCCGCGGGGTCCACACCCGCCCGGCGGTGGACGTCGCGCAGCAACTCGGCCTGGGCGAGCGCGCTGGGGGCGGTGATGCCGTTGGTACGCCCGTCCTGGTTGATCCCGGAGGCGCGGATGACGGCGAGGAGGCGGTCCCCGTCGGCGCGGGCAGCGGCGAGCGGCTTCAGGACCACCGCGACGACGCCCTCGCTCAGCGCGATGCCGTCCGCCCCGTCGTCGAACGGGCGGCAGCGGCCGTGCGGCGAGAGCATCTGCAACCGCGCGGTGGTGAGCAGTTGTTCCGGCTCAAGGATGAGGTTCACCCCGCCGACCAACGCCATCCGGCAGTCGCCCGCCTGCAGGGCGCGGCAGGCCTGGTGGAGCGCGACCAGGGAGGAGGAGCAGGCGGTGTCGATCGCGAGCGCGGGGCCGCGGAGGTTCAGCAGGTAGGCGAGCCGCGCGGCGAGGATCGAGGGGGTGAGGCCCGTGCCGGCGAACGCGGACTGGGCGAGGAGCGGATCCGCGCGCCGCAGCGTGGCGCCATAGTCGCCGGTGCCGGCGCCGACGAAGACCCCGCAGGACACCCCCGCGAGGGAACGCGGGTCGTACCCGGCGTGCTCAAACGCGTGCCACGCCTCCTCGAGGAACAGCCGCTGCTGCGGATCCATCACCTCGGCCTCGGCGTGCGACAGGTTGAAGAACAGCGGATCGAAACGGTCCACTTCCCCGACGAACCCGCCGCGGCGGCAGTAGAGCTTCCCCGGCGCCTCCCGGTCCGGGCTGAAGTACGCGTTGATGTCCCAGCGTTCGGCGGGAACCTCGCTCACGCTCTCCACCCCGGCCTCCAGGTTGCGCCAGAAGGCGTCCAGATCGTTCGCGCCCGGCAGCCGGCACGCCATCCCGATGACCGCCACGGCGCCCGCTTCGTCCGGCGCGGGCGGCTCGACCGCGGGGGAGGGCGCCGCCGCGGGACCGGCCACGGTGGGGGCGCGCAGCGCGGCGAGGCGCACGGCCGGCCGCGGGGCGGCGGACGCGGGGGCCGCAGGAACACCCGGCGCCGCCGCGGGCGTCCGCAGACGCAGGGGCGCGGGGGCGGCCGCAGCGACGGGCAAGGGCGGAACGGGAGCGGACTCCGCCGGCGCGGGCTCCGGGACCGGGGGAGGCGCCGCGGCGGCGAGGAGGGAACGGACGTGCGCCGCGAGCGCGTCGAGCGTGACCACGTCGTAGACCACGGAGGCGTCGAGCCGCAGGCCGAAGTCGCGATTGACGCGGTGGATGAATTCCACGCCGAGGATCGAATCGAGGCCGAGGTCGCGGAAGGTCGTGTTTCCGTCGAGCGCGGCGGGTTCGAGGCGCAGCTTCTCGCAGAGGTTGTCGCGGAGGGCGCGGGTGATGGCGGCGAGTTCCGGGGCGGCCGCGACGGGGGTCGTGGCCGCGGCGATCGCGGTCGCGGGGGGAACGGTGGCCGGGGACGGAGGGGCGGCGGGCGGCGGCGGGGCCACCGGATCGGGTTCAGTCCCGCGGATGAAGTGGCGGATGCGCGCCTTCACCTCGGGATGGCCGAACGTCTCGCCGTGCATCCGCACCTCGTCGGCGATGACCGCGGGCAGGCGCGCGAGTTGCCGCTGCGCCAGGCCCTGCTTGAGGGTGCGGAGCGTGTGGGCCGGCTTCTCCGCCATCTCCCGCGCGATCTCCAGCGCGGCCGGCAGCACCTCCGCCGCCGGGCGGAAGCGGACGCCCGCACCGCGACGGTTCAGCTCCGCCCCGGGGTAGGTGCCGGCGGTGAACATCATCTCCGCCGCGAGGTCGGACCCGAGTTTTTCGCCCAGGATGTGCGTCGCGCCGAGCCCCGGGGTGAACCCGTACTTGGTGAAGACCGCGCTGTAGAGCGCCTCCTCGGCCATCACCACGACGTCCGCGTACAGGCCGAAGACCAGGCCCCCGCCCTGCGCGTGTCCCTGCAGCGCGGCGATCACCGGCACCGGGCACTGGAGGAAGCCCTTGAAGATGAACTCCAGGCTCGCGAAGGAGCGGATCTGGTCGGACAGCTCGAGCAGTTCGTCACGCGTGCCGCCCATGGCGAACACGCCGTCGTCGCCCGTGATGACGGCCACCTTCACGGCCGGGTCATCCTCCAGGCGGGCGAAGGCGTGCATCAGGCCCTCGAGCAGGGCCGGCGTGAACATGTTGCGGTGCGCCCGGTCCCGCATCCGCACGAGCGCGATGCCGCCGGGAAGCACCTCCAGCCCCACCTCGGGATGCGCGCGGAACACGGCTCCCGGCGCCCGCCACGAAGTCTGACCACCGTCGGGCGCCGCGGCGACCGGCCGCACGGCAGGCGCCGCCGCCGGGACGGGCGCCGCGGCCGGGAGATCCGGATACACGTGCCGTCTGACCTCGAACGCGTAAGGCGGCAGCGGCAACACGTGGGCCCCCGACTCGGCCCCGGCGGGCTCCTCAAGTGCCGCGCCCGCGACCCAAGCGGCGGCCAGGCTCTCCAGCGCACCGTCCACGGGAGGACTGGGCGCGGGGCCGGCGCGGCCCCGATGGACGGCGGCCGCGTCGCCGCCCAACCAAGCCTCCAAGCGAGCCGCCGCAGCCGCCGGATCCGCGGCGACCCACGCCAGCCGCTCGGGCATCGCCTCGCGCGCGGTCCGGAGCGTGAACGCGAGGTCGGCCAGGGAGCACTCCGGGTGCGCGCGCAACCACGTCGCGAGGCGGCCGGCGTTGGCGCGCAGGGCCGCCGCGGACCGCGCCGAAAGCACCAGGACGCGCGGCGCACTCGGCCGCGGGGCCGGAGCGGCTGCCCGCGGGGGCGGTTCCTCGAGGATCACGTGGGCGTTCGCGCCGCCCGCACCGAAGGAGCTGAGCCCCGCGCGCCGCGGATGCGTCACGCCGTCGATCACCGACCGCATCCACGGCTCGGCCGCGAGCTGGAGCCGGAAGGGTCCGCCGGCCAGGCGAAGGAGCGGGTTCGGCGGCGCGGCGTGGAGCGTCGGGGCGAGCATCCCGTGGCGGAACTGGAGCACCAGTTTCGCGAGGCCCGCGAGGCCCGCGGCGGCCTCGAGGTGGCCGAGGTTCGACTTGAGCGAGCCCAGGCTGCACCAGCCCGGCGGACCCGCGGTCCCGAAGGCGCGGGTGAGACCCTCCAGCTCGATCGGGTCGCCCAGCTCCGTGCCGGTGCCGTGCGCCTCGACGCAGGTGACGGTGCGCGGGTCGATCGCTCCGCGCCGCAACGCGGCCGCCACCACCGCGGCCTGCGCCGCCGGGTTGGGCACGCTGAAACCCTGCGTGCGCCCGCCGTGGTTGATCGCGCTCGCCTTGATCAGCGCGAGGATCGGATCCCCGTCGCGCTCGGCGGCGGCCCGCGGCTTGAGCACCGCCGCCACCACGCCCTCGCCCGGCACGTAACCGTCGGCCTCGGCCCCGAACGGCCGGCACCGCCCGTTCGACGACAGCATCCCGAGCGCCGCGGCCGCCTCGTGCTTCACGGGGTGCAGGTGCAGGTTGACGCCGCCGACCAGCGCCGCCGCGCACTCGCCCCGCCGCAGGCTCTCACAGGCGAGGTGCAGCGCGGTGAGCGACGCGGAGCACGCGGTGTCGACCGGCAGGCTCGGGCCCGAGAGGTCGAGGAAGAACGAGGCCCGGTTCGCGAGGGTCCACTGGCCCGATTGGTCGACGCGGGTCGGCGCGACCTGCTGCCGCAGGGAACCGCGGATCTGGTAGGAGTTGTGGGTCACGCCGGCGAACACGCCCACCGGCGCGGGCCCCTCGCCATGGCGCCGGCGCAGCAGGCCGCTCCGCGCGTAACCCGCCTGCTCGAGCGCGTGCCACGCCACCTGCAGGAAACACCGCGTCTGCGGATCCAAAGTCTCGGCCTCGACCGGCGGCAGGCTGAAGAACGCCGCATCGAACTCCTCCGCCCCCTCGATGAAGCCGCCGCGCCGCTCCCCCGCCGCCGCCTCGTCCCACCGCCCGGGCGGCACGGCCGTGATCGCCTCCGCGCCGGACGCGAGCAGCCGCCAGAGGCCATCGAGATCCTCCGCGCCGGGAAACCGCCCCGCCAGCCCGATCACGGCGATGTCCCCGTCGGCGCGGCCCGCGGCGGACGACTCCGCCCCAGTGGGCGGCGGGGTCGTCACGGCTGCGGGCGGGGCGGGCGGAACCTCCGCCACCACGGCCGGCGCGAGCTTCGCGGCGAGGGCTGGTCCGTGCGCGGCATGGAGGTGTTCCGCCAGCCGCGCCAGGGTGTGGCACTCGAAGAGCAGGGTCTTGGCCGCCTCCGGCAGATCGCGCTCCAGGCGCGCGTTGAAGGCGTGAACCAGCACCGAATCGACCCCGTACTCGGCGAGCGGGGTGTGGTCACCGAGGCGGTCCGCCGGCACCTTCAGGACCTCGGCCAGCAACGCGCGCGTGTACGCGTGCACCCGCGCGGGCAACGCGGCATCCCCGACCGCGGCCGTGGGTGGGACGACCGGCACCACCGCCAACGCCGTCGCGCCCGCCACCACCGCGGCGCGCGCGGCGAGGCGCGCCGCCTCCCCGTGCGCCAGCAGGACCGCCCGGCCGGGATGCGTCGCCGCGCGATCGAGGAGCGCCAGCCCTTCGGCGGTGCGCAGGGGGGGCAAGCCGCTCAGGCGCGCGGACGCCTCCGCCAACGCTTCCGCCGCGGCCGGGTCGCTGCCGCGGCCAAGGGTCATCCCGCCCTCGCGCCACATCGGCCAGTTCACCGCCACGGTGCGCCCGGCCCGGCGACCCGCGCGGCGCGCGCGCTCCCGCTCGGCCGCGAATTCATCCAGCCAGCGGCTGGCCCACGCGTAATCCGCCTGTCCGGGCTCGGGGATCACCGCGGCCTGCGACGAGCAGAGCAGCAGCCCGTCCAACGGCGCCGACCCGAGCACCGCGTCGAGCTGGGCCGCGCCCGCCACCTTCGCCGCCGCGACCTCGGCCACCTCGGCGGCCGTCTTGAACGCCGCGAACCCCGGTCGCTGCACGCCGGCGGCGTGGATCACCGCGTGCAACGCCCCGAACTGCTCCCGCGCCGCGGCCACCGCCCGCGCGACATCCTCCCGCCGGGTGACGTCGCCCGCCACGGCCAGCAGCTCGCCGCCCAGGGCCCGCACCTCCGCCGCCCGCGCGGCCGCCACGGGGCCGGCGGCGTTCCGGCCAAGCCACACCAGCCGGCTGCCCCGCGTGCGCACCAGATGCAGGGAGAAGAGCCAGCCCAGGCCGCCGGCGCCGCCCGTGATGAGCACCGTGCCGCCCGGCCGGAAGAGTTCCGCCTCCGGCGCGGCCTCCGTGGCCGGCACCAGCCGGCGCACAAACCGTCCCGCGGCCTCCAACCGCACTTCGCGCCAGGTGTCCCCAGCGCCCAGTTCCGCCAGCACGCGCAGGTCACCCGGCGCCGCCTCGACCAGCCGCGCGCGGAGCCGCGGTTCTTCCTGCACCGCCGTCGCCAGGTACGCCCCCAGCGCCGCGAGGCTCGGCGGGGGCGCCGGCGGCACCACCACCACGAGGCGCACCTCGCGCTCCGGCGGCGGCCGCAGCAACCGCCCGACGATCGCGTGCAGCTGCAGGAGCGGCGCCGGATCCGCGGGATCGGCCGCCTCCGCGGAGCAACGCAGCACGATTCCGGCCGGCAACGCTCCCGGGAGCGCCAGCTCGGCCGCGGGGCACTCCCGCACGTCGACGCCCGGCGCGGCGTCCCGCAGTGCGGCGGCCAGCGCGGGATCACCCGCCACGCACCACGTGCCGGCCAAGGCGCCCGCCTGCGCCGGCTCCACCGGCACCCAGTCCGCCGCCCACGCCAAGGGCGCGGTTGCCGCGGGCACCGGCACCGGTGCGGGCGCAGGTGTTGCCGGGGTCGCGGGTCCGGACGCGACAGGCCGGACGCCGCAGGGAATCAGTTCGAAGGGAGTCGGCGGCAACGGCACCCGCCGCCGCGCCGCCAGTGGGAAGACCGTCGCCCAATCGATCGCCGCGCCGGCGACGTAGGCCGCCGCCAGCGCCTCGCCCGTCGCCCCCGCGGGCGCGGACGGCGCCTCCGAAGTCGCGACGTGGCCCGTGCGCACGCGCGGGTCGTGTCCGGAAGCCAGCCACGCGCGCAACGCGACCGCCGCCTCGCCGGCGTCGCGGGCCGTCACCGCGAGGCGATGCGCGAAGGCCGGCCGGCCCGTCGCCAGGGTGTGGCTGATCGCCGCCCACGGCGTGGCGCCGGCGTCGGCCTCGAGCCAGGCCGCGAGTTCCTCCGCCCGGAGTCGCCGGAGCTCCGGGGTGCGACCGGAGAGCACCGCGACCCAAGGTCCCGCTGGCGGGGGTGGCGGGGTTTCCGTGGGCGGGCCGGCGAGCACCAGGTGGACGTTCGTGCCGCTGAAGCCGAAGGAGCTCACCGCCGCCAGCGCGGGACCACCGGCGGGCCAAGGCGCCGCCGCGGCGGGGAGCAAAAACGGGCTCTCCGCCAACCGCAGCTCGGGGTTCGTCGGGTGCGCGTGGACCGCGGGCGGCACGCGCCGGTCGCGCAATGCGAGCAGGACCTTGATGACCCCGATCGCACCGGCCGCCATCAGCGGATGGCCGAGGTTGGCCTTCACCGAACCCAGCGCGCAATAACCGCGCCGCGGCGTGAAGCGGCGGAAGGCTTCGGTCAGCGCACCGACCTCGATCGGATCCCCGAGGCGCGTGCCCGTGCCGTGACATTCGACGTAGCCGATTTCCTCCGGGTCGATCCCCGCCCGCGCGTACAACTCGCCGATCAGTTCCGCCTGGGCCGGCCCGTGCGGCGCCGTGAGGCCCGCGCTGCGGCCGTCCTGGTTGACCGCCGAGGCCAGCAGCAGGCCGTGGATCCGGTCGCCGTCGCGCTCGGCGTCCGCCCGCCGCTTGAGCACCAGCACGGCCACGCCCTCCGCGGGGACGATGCCGTCGGCCGCCGCGCCGAACGCCGCGCACCGCCCGGCGGCGGAGAGCATCCCGGTCTCGCCGGCGAGCTGGTGGAAGCGCGGCGTGCAGAAGACGGAGACGCCGCCCGCGAGGGCGAGGTCGCACGCCCCCTGGCGGAGGTTCTCGGCGGCGAGGTGCAACGCGACCGCGGAGGAGGAGCAGGCCGTGTCGACCGCGAGCGCGGGGCCGCGCAGGTTGAGGGCGTAGGCGACCCGGGCGGGGAGGACCGACGGGGCATTGCCCATGAAGGCGAACGCCTCGCCGTCGCGGCCCGCCGCGCGGAGCACCGCCTCGTAATCGCCGTAGCTGCAGCCCGCGAAGACGCCGGCGCGGAGTCCGCCGAGGTCGCGCGGATTGTGGCCCGCGTGCTCCAGCGCCCGCCACGCCTCCAGCAGGAACAGCCGCTGCTGCGGGTCCATGAGTTCCGCCTCGCGCCCGGAGAGGCCGAAGAAGAGCGGATCGAACCCGTCGATGTCCCCCAGCAGCCCCGCCCGCCGGCGCGCCGGCGGCAGGGCTTCGACTTCGGGCCAGCGCGAAGCCGGGACCACGCCCGTGGCGTCCACGCCGGCGAGCACGTTCCGCCAGAACTGCTCCGCGTCCTCGGCGCCCGGCACGCGCAGGGAATACCCGACGATCGCCACCGCGTCCGCTTCCGCAGGCACGGTCCCGCCCGGCGCGAGCGCGGGGGTGGCAGCCGCCGTCGCCGCCGGCACCGCGCCCAGCCGCGCGGCCAGGGCCCCGATGTTCGGGGCGTTGAACAAATCGAGGGGCCGCAGCGCCGCGCCGAACTCCCGGTTGAGCGCCTCCGCCAGCTCCACCGCCACGATCGAGTCCAGCCCCAGCCGGTCAAAGCCGCGGTCGTCCGTCAGATCCTCCTCCTCGAGGCGGAACACCCGCCGCACCACCGCGCGGACGCGGGCCGCGACCCGTGGATCGGCCGGCCCCGGGACCGGCGTCGAGCCGCGCGCGGGCACGCCGACTGCCGGCGCCGCCGCCGGAGACGCGGGCGCCAACGGCGGCCCCGGGCTCACCGCGCGCAGCACGGCCTGGGGCGCCGCGGCGGGATCGCCCTCCACGACGGCCCCGAACGCGGTGAACCCCTCCGCGCCGAGCACCTCCCGCCAACGCGCGACATCGAGGAGCGGCGAGCCGGGCAGCCGCCGCTCGACGTCGCGCGCCTGCCACCAGCCTTCGAGCAGGCCGTAGGTGAGGGTGTTCGCGAGGGAGACGCGGGTCACCTCGATCAGCGCGAGGAGCCCGCCCGGCCGCAGGAGGCCGCGGATCAGCCGCAGGGCGTCGTCCAGCCGCCGGGCCACGTGGAGGGCATTGGCGGCCAAGATCACATCGACCGTGCCGGGCGCAGCCGGCTGGGCGGACAAGGGCGCGTCGAGATCCGCCACCGCGAAGCGCATCCACGGGTACCGGGCGGCGAGGCCGGCCTCGAATTGCCGGCGGAAGCCCGCCGAAACGTCGGTGAACAGGTACTCGACCGGGATTCCGAGGGGTTCGAGGGCGGCGGCGACGACCGCGGTGGTCGCCCCCGTGCCCGCCCCGAACTCGAGGATCCGCACCGGCCCCGCGGCGCCGGCGGCCCGGCGGGCGCGCACCGCGGCGACCACGGCCTCGGCCAGGGCGCGGTTGGCGGCGTCCGCCAGCGCGGACCCTTCGTAGACGCGGCGCACAAGGGCGAGCGAGCCGCCGGGGAAAAGCACGTCGGTGCCGCGGACGCGGCCGGCGAGGACGTCCGGCAGGGCGGCCACACACGGCGCGAGCAGGTCCGCATGGCCGGCGTGGTCCGGGTACTGCTCCAGCAACGTGCGGCGCAACGCGTCCGGGTCGACGGGCGCGGCGGCCAGCGCCTCCCGGGCCGCCGGCAGGAGGGCGTCCGCCAACCGGCGCGCCACCTCGCCGGCCGGGGCCAGATCCGCCGCGGTGAGCCGGGCCTCGAGCCCCTGGGCGCGCAGCCGCGCGGCGAGGAGCGCCCGCGCGTAGGCGTCGAGCGCGACGAGGCCCGTAGCGCCGGAATCGGACGGGGCGACGCGAGGAGCCGGGGCGACGTGAAGTTCGCCGAGGAGGGCGGGCGTGGCCTTGAGGTACGCGACCTGCGGCGCGGCACCGGCCAACACCCGCTCGACCACCGCGAAGCCCTCCGCCACGCCGATCGAGCCGAGACCGCGCGCCGCCATCTCCCGGCGGTGGCGCGGCGTGGCGACCACGCCGACCTCGCCCCAGTAGCCCCAGTTGATGACGCGCACGGGCAGGCCGTAGGTCGCCTCGGCCCAGCGGGCGTACTCGTCGGTGAAGGTGCTGCCGGCGTTGTAGTTCGCCTGGCCCGGGCCGTGGTACAGCGAGACGACCGAGGAGAACACGAGCAGCCAGCCGGCCCCGGCGCGATGCGCCTCGCGCGCCAGGACGGCGAAGCCCTCGACCTTCGGTCCCAACGCCGCGAGGAGATCCTCCTCCCGCATCCGGTCAAAGGAACGGTCGCGCAGCACGAGCGCCGAGTGGACGACGCCATCCACCCGGCCCCAGCGGGCGCGCACGGAGGCAAAGGCCGCCGCGACCGCGTCCTCCCGCGTGAGGTCCGCCTGAAAATACGCGCCCTCGCCGCCCGCCGCGCGCAGCTCCGCGAGACCGGCGGTGATCTCCGCGTCCTCCGCGCGCCGCCCCAGCCAGACCACGCGGGCGCCGTACCGCCGCGCGAGTTCGGCGCTCAGCCCGCGGCCCAGCCCGCCGTGGCCGCCCGCCACCACGTAGGTACCGCCCTGCCTGAAGCCTCCGGTCGTCACGCGGCCTCCTCCCGCGTCAGGGTGAAGGTGAACCTCCGCCCACCGCGCCACGCCACCCGTTCCCCGGCCCGCTGCGCCGGCTCCGCCGCCACCGCCGCCGCCAGCGCGGCCGGCTCGCCCGCCGTGAGCTCCGCCGCCGGCAGATCCACCGCCGCACAATCGACGTGCGGGTACTCCCGGCCGAGCGAGGCCGCGAGACCCGCCACCGCCGCCGCGTGGGGCCGCGCCGCACTGCCGTCCACCGCCCAGAGCCCGCGCGTGACCACCCGCAGGACCAACCCGGGCACCCAGCGGTCGTGCGCCTGCAGGGCCTTCACCAAGCGGAACAAGGCGAGCACCCCCCGCTCCTGCGCCCACCGGACCCGGACCAACTCGTCCGCCGCGGAATCCGGTTCGCCGGCCAGGAAGTAGATGCGGCGCGGCGCCGGCCGGGCCGCCACCTCGCGCGCCCACGCGCCGGCATCCGTTGGGTCCACGCCCGCTCGTCCCCCACCCAGCTCCAGCACGACGGCCCCGGGATGCCGCTCCGCCAGCGCCGCCGCCACCGGCGACTCCCCGTCGCGCACGATCCACACGGTCTCTTCCGGCGCGAGCGGTGCGAGCGGTGGCCGCGCCACCTCCACCCAACCCGGCACCAACCACACGGGCGCCGGACCGGGCCGCGGCAGCCGGGTCACGTAACCGCTCAGCCGCGCCACCACCCGGCCATCGTCCCCCGCGACCACGAGCGTGGCGCCCGTCGCCGGATCCCCGCTCGCCTCCACGCGCACGACGCCGGGCCACGGGGCCAGCACCTCCAGCCGCCCGAGGCCATACGGGAAACGGAAACCGCCGTCGCCCTCGGGCCCGAGCAGCGCCGCCACCTGAAACACCCCATCGAGCAGCGGGGCGGGCACGGGATCGCGCACGGCGGCGCCGGCCGCGGCGGGATCGAGCTCGAGCCGCGCCACCACCCGGCCCGCCGCCGCCACCACCCGCCGCACCACCTGGAACGCCGGTCCGTAGTCCACGCCCCCGCGCGCCATCAGGGCCTGCCACGCCGCGCCGTCAAAGGTCCGTGCCCCGGCCTCCGCCGGCCACGTGAACTCCGCCGGCAACGGCGCACCCTCCGGTTCCCACGCGAGTCCACCCTGCGCATGCCGCACCTCCGCGGCTCCCACGCCCGAGACCACTTCCCAATCGCCCTCCGCCACCCCCGGCCGCCAGCGCACCGTCAGCGCCGCCGCCGCGGCCGCATCGATCGGTCGCAGCCAGGTGAGTTCGCGGAGCACCGGCACGGAGCCCGAGCGCCGGCCCGCCGCCGCCAGCACGAGCCCTGCCACGGCCGCGCCCGGCAGCAGCGGTTCACCCTGGACGCGATGGTCGGCCAGGACGGGGTCGTCCGCGGCGAACGCAAAGGGAAGCGGCCCACCGGCCGCCGCCGGCGGCACCTCCGCGGCGGGTCCCGACGCGGGCGCAAACCAGCAACGGCGCAGATCGAAGGGATAGCCGGGCAGCCGGACGCGGCGGGCACCCCCGCCCGCGAAAAGTCCGTCCCAAGGGGCGTCGGCGCCCGCGAGGTACGCGTCGCGCGCCTCAGCCAACAGGGCGCGGCGTTCCGGCGCGGCCACCGCGGCGCGCAGGCCCTCCCGCAGGCGGCGCTCGCGGGCCGCGGGAAGATCATGCCGCGCGACTTCGCCCGCGGGGCCCGCGAAGTCCCGCAGGGCGGCGCGGAGTTCCGCGGGATCCGCCGCGATCACGGCGAACCGGTACCCGAAATGGCTGCGGCCCACCGCGAGGGTGAAACTCACGTCCGCCGGCGCGGCGGCCGCGCCCGCCGGAGTCGCCAGCCAAGCCGCAAGGTCGGCGACGCGGCGCGCGAGGGCCGTCGCGGTGAAGCCGGACAGCAGGAACAGGTGCGGCCCGGGCGTGGCGGGAGTCGCCGGGGGCGCCGCGCGCGGCGGCTCCTCCAGCACCAGGTGCGCATTCGCCCCGCTGAAGCCGAAGGAGCTCACCGCCGCGCGCCGGGGCGCACCGGGCCGCGCGGGCCACGGTTGAGCTTCGTCCGCGATCCGGAACGGCCCGCCCTCCAGCACCAGCTCCGGATTGCGCGGGCGCGCGTGCAAGGTCGGTGGGATCACGCCGTGCCGCAGCGCCAGCACGACCTTCAGCAGCCCCGCGACGCCCGCGGCGGCGAGCGCGTGGCCGAAGTTGGACTTCACCGAACCCAGCGCGCAGCCGCCCACCGCCGGGGTGAAGCCGCGGAACGCCTCGGTGAGCGCCGCCACCTCCATCGGATCGCCCAACCCCGTGCCGGTCCCGTGGCACTCGACGTAGTCCAGCGTCGCCGGGTCCACGCCCGCCGCACGGTACACCGCGGTTTCCAGCTCCGCCTGCGCGGGCGCGCTCGGCGCGGTGATGCCGTTGGTCCGGCCGTTCTGGTTCACGCCGCTGCCCCGGATGACCGCGTGCACCGGATCGCCGTCGCGCACCGCCGCCCCGAGGGGCTTCAACACCACGACGCCCACGCCCTCCGCGGGCACGATGCCGTCTGCCCCCGCCCCGAAACTCCGGCACCGGCCCGTCGGCGAGAGGAGGCCCGTCTTGCTCGCGCGGATGTGGAAACCGTCCGAGGACATTACCGCCACGCCGCCGGCCAGGGCGAGGGTGCAGCCGCCGGCGCGCAGGCTCTCGCAGGCCAGGTGGATCGCGACCAACGACGAGGAACAGGCGGTGTCGACCGCGAGCGCGGGGCCCTTGAGGTTGAGCAAGAACGGCACGCGCCCGGCCAGGATCGCGCTCGCGTTGCCCAGAAACGCACCCGCCTCGCCCCAGTCGGGCCGGCCCACGAGCTGGGTCTCGTAGTCGCCCGCGCAACAGCCCGCGAACACCCCGCACTGCGTGTCATCGAGTGCACGGTCCGCGTAGCCCGCGTCCTCGAGGGCCCGCCACGCGGCCATCAGGAAGAGCCGCTGGTGCGGATCCATCAGGTCCGCCTCGCGCGGGGTGCAGCGGAAGAACAACGGGTCAAAGCCGGCCGGATCCCGCAGGAACCCACCCCACCGGCTGTAACTGCGCAGCGGCGCCCGCCGATCCGGACTGAACCGCGCGCGCCAGTCCCACCGGTCCGCCGGCACCTCGCGCACGCTGTCGCGCCCCGCCGCCAGGTTCGCCCAGAATTCGTCGAGGTCATCCGCGTCCGGGAACTGACCCGCCATCCCGATGATCGCGATCGGCTCCGGCCCGCCCCCCGGGCCCACGCCTCCCGCCACTCCTTCCGCGGTCGCCGCCACCGCCGCGGCGACCGGCATCGGCGCCACGAGCGGGGCGGAAACCGTCGCCGCTGGCGGAACGGCCGCGGCGCGCAGGCGTTGCACGACGTCCGGTTCCGCGGTGGCGAGGATCCGGCGGACGAGCCGGCGCACGGAGGGATGGTTGAACAGGTCCGGCGTGCGCAGCGTGAGGCCGAGGTCGCGGTTGAGGCGCTCGATGATCTCGACGGCCAGGATCGAATCGACGCCCAGACTCTCGAAGGTCGCGTCCTCCCCGACGGGATCGCCTTCCGCCTGCACCGCCCGCGCCACCACCTCGATGGTGCGCGCCCGCAGCCAACGCGTCAGCGCCTCGTCCGCCGCCTCCTCGCCCTCCGCTGCCCCCGCGACGCCCCCCGCCGGCGCGGCGCGCGTCGATGCCCCGTCGACGGCTCCGGCCGCGATGACCGGTGCCGCCGCGACCACGTCGGCCGGGTCCCGCCGCGCCACGAGGACCGCCTGCGGGAAACGGTCCGCGGGCGCCGGATCCCGGCCGAGCACCGCCACCTCGCAATAACCCTCCTCGGCCAAGATCCGCCGCCACTGCGCCTCGTCCGACAACGGCGCCTCCGGCCGGCGCCGCTCCGGGTCACGGCAGGCCCACCAGCGCGCGAGCAGGCCGTAGGTCAGGCCGTTGAGCACGTGCGCCCGCGTCGCCTCGACGAAGACGAGGCGCCCACCGGGCCGCAGCAGACCCCGCAGATGGCGGAGGGCCGGACCCAGTTCGGCGAGGGTGTGCAGGACGTTCGCCGCAACGATCACGTCGCAGCTCGCGGCGGAATAACCCTGCGGACCCGGCGGCCGCTCGAGGTCGAGCAAGCCGAACCGCATCGCCGGGTAACGGGGCCCGAGCCGCTCCTGCCCGTGCCGCCGGAAGGCGGGGGCGATGTCCGTGAAGACATACTCCGCGTCGGGCCGCTCCCGCGCGAGCCGGGCCGCTACCGCCTCGGTGGTGGCCCCCGTGCCGGCACCGACCTCCAACACCCGCGGCGCCGGACCACCCGGAGGCGGCAGGGCGGCCAGGACGGCCGCGGCGGCGACGGCATTGGCGTGATCCATCATCACCGAACCCTCGTAGAGGGCGGCCACCGCCTGCACGGAACCCCCGGGGAAAAGCACCTCCGCCCCCGGCCGCCGCCCGGCGACCACCTCCGGCAGGGCGTCGAGGCAGGAGGCGAGCAACCGCGCGTGGGGCGCGAACCGTGGGTACGCCGCCGCGAAGGCGGCCAGATCCCCGGCGCCGGCGCCCGCCCCGGGGGTCAACCGCCATCCTCCCGGCCCGGCCTCGGCCAGACCCGCGGCCGCCAAATGATACGGCAGGGAGGCGCACAGGCGCGCGTACTCCGGCGTCGCCCCCAGCGCCACCGCCAGGCGAGGTCCATCCACGACTTCGCCTTCCCGGGCCCACAGGCCCCGCGCACGCAACCGCTCCCGCAACGCCACCCCGACGGTGGCGGTCATCGCCTCCAGCGCGGCCACCTCCTCCGTGGCACGCGCGGCATCGAGTCCGGGCTCCGCCACCGCGGGCGCGACCCCGGTCGCCACCCGCGCGGGCTGGGCCTCCTGCGCCGGCTCCGCCGCCGCCGCCGCCGCCGCGGCCGCGGCCGGCCACGGTCGGACGGCATAACCTTCGATTGAAAGGACCGGGCTGCCCGCCGCGTCGGTAGCCACGCCGTCGATCCCCCCCTCGGCATTCCGCCAAACGTGCACCCGCAGCCGGTCCGGCCACGGCGCGTGCCACGCGAGGCGATCCGCCGCGAAGGGCACGCCGCGCTCATCCCCGCGCCGCAACCGGAGAAGGGCCGCGAGCTGCAGCACGCCATCCGCCGCCGCCGCCGGCCAAATCCCCGGGGACCCCACCGGTGCGCTCAACGTGGCGCTCGCCGCCGTCGCCCCCAGCACCGCCTCGTCCAAGGTGCGGTAAAGCGGCCCATAGGAAAGTCCGGCCGCGCCGAGCCGGGCGTAGATCTCCTCCGCCGCGCACCGCTCCACCCCCGCGTCACCCGCTGCAGGCGCCGGACCCGGGGGCCGCGGAACGGCTGCCTTGCCCCACGCAAACCAGCCCCGCGCATGCTCGCCCGCGGCCGAACGCACGACAAACGCGCGCCCCTCCGCGCCGTCCCCCAGCACCACCGCGTCGGCCGCCGGTTCGGCGGTCAACGGCCGCAGCCACGTGATGCGCTCCCACCGGCACGGGCGGAACGCGTCGGCCGCCGAATCCGCGGCGGTGCGGACGAGCCCCAGATGGCCCACCGCGGGAAAGACCGGCGTTCCGGCCACGCGGTGCTCGGCCAGCAGGCGCGCCCACTCCGGCACCACCGCCGGCGGCGGCTGCGCCCGCGCGGACCAATAGCTCCGGCGCTCAAACGCGCGGCCCGGGAGGGACACCCGCCGTCCGCCCCACGGATGAGGCTCGGTCGGGACCGCCGCACCCGCGACCCAGGCCTCGGCCGCCGCCGCACCCCCGCGGGCCCACGCCGCGAGCAAATCCGGTCCCAGTCCCGTCCCCGCGCCGCGTCGGACGGCCGCCGGCATCTCGCCCCGGCCGCAGGCGGCCAGGAGGGTACGGGCCTCGGCCACGTCCGCCGCCGGAAACGCGAGGCGCTCGGCGAGGGGCTCCCGGCCCGCGAGGAGTGTCGTGGCGAGATCGGCCAGGGTGATGCTGGCGCCCATTTCCGATGCGAGGTGGGCAGCGAGTTCCGCCGCGGTGGCGATCAACGCCGCGGCGGTGCGCGCGGACAGCGCGATCAACGCGGGCCCGCCACTGACGGGGGCGGCGGACGGCGCGGGCGCCTCCTCGAGCACGGCGTGCGCGTTGATGCCCGAGAAGCCGAAGGAGCTCACGCCGGCCCGGCGCACGGGCGCGGCCTCCCCCGGACGGCGGGCGCGGGGCCAGGCCGTCGTTACCGCCGGCAGATGGAACGGCGTGCCCTCCAGGCGGACGCGCGGGTTGGGCGCGGCGAGGTGCAGGTTGCCGGGGATCAGGCCGGTCCGCAGCGCCAGCACCACCTTCGCCACGCCCGCCAGCCCCGCCGCCGCCTCGAGGTGGCCGAGTTGCGTCTTCACCGCGCCGAGCGCGCACGGCAACGGATCGCGGGTCCCGGCCCAGACGTCACGAAGCGCGTTGACCTCGATCGGATCGCCCAGCTGCGTGCCGGTGCCGTGGGTCTCGAGCAGGGCGATCGAGCCCGGCTCCACCCCGGCCCGCGCCTGCGCCTCCCGGATCACCGCCACCTGCGCGGCCGGATTGGGCGCGGTGAGCCCCGCCGCGCGCCCCCCGTGATTCTCCGCCGTCCCCCGCACGAGCGCGAGGATCGGGTCACCGTCCGCCTGCGCCCGGCCCAGAGGCTTCAGCAGCAACGCCACGACGCCCTCGCCGCGCACGTACCCATCGGCGGTCGCGTCGAAGGCGCGACAGCGGCCGCGGGGACTGATCATCCCGGTCTTGGCCGCCTCCTCGGTGACCCCCGGATCCAAAATCAGGTTCACGCCCCCCGCCAACGCCAGGTCGCACTCGCCGAGGCGCAACGCGGTCACGGCCCGGTGCAGCGCCACCAGCGAGCCGGAACACGCGGTGTCGATCACCGCGCTCGGCCCGCGCAGATCGAGGAGATAGGAAACGCGGGCGGCGATCAGGGAGCTGGCCGCGCCAAGGGCCCGTTGCGCGCCGGCATCCACCCCGGCCGCGGCGTCCGGCTCCCCGGGATCGTACTCGGAGCCGCCGACGATGCCGACGAACACGCCGGTGCGGCTGCCGGCGAGGCGGCTGACCGGCACGGCCGCGTGCTCGATCGCCCGCCAAGCCGCCTCGAGGAACAGGCGCTGCCGCGGATCCATCGCGGCCGCCTCGCGCCGCGACAGGCCGAAGGCCGGCGCATCAAAGGCGTCGATCCCCGCGAGGTAGCCGCCCTCGCCCGCGTCGCGGCCCCCGGCCAGCCGGCGCCGCGCCTCCGGCCACGGCCCGACCGCATCAAAGCCCGCGCGCAGGTTCGCCCAGAACGACGCCGGCCCGTCCGCGCCCGGCAGGCGCAACTCCAGGCCGATGATCGCAATCGGCTCGGCCGCGCCCGGCGCAGACGCCGGCGGGGCCACGCGCGGTTCGACCGCGACCACCGAGGCCGCCAGCTCCGCCGGCGCCGTCCCGCGCGGCACCGCCCCGCGCGCCACGAGGTGGCGGGCCACGCCGGCGAGGGTCCGCAAGTCGTAGAACACGGCCTCGTCCACCGCGACCCCGGTCGCCCGCGCGAGGGCGGCGCTCAGCGCGGTCAGGCGAATCGAGTCGAATCCGAGTTCCCCCAGGGGCCGGTCCCAATCGGCGGGCGCGACCACGGTCCGCAACGCCTCGCCCGCGAGGGCCAACAACCCCGGTCGCCACGCGTCCGCCCCGCCCCCGCTCGCGGAGGGTGCACCGGACGCCGCCGGAGCGGGCGCCGGCAGCGTACCGGCAGAAGGTGGCAGCGACGCCAGGGTTTCCAGCGCGCGGCGGTCGACCTTCCCGTTGGGGGTGAGCGGGAGGGCCTCGCGCCGCTCGAGGGTCGCCGGGACCATGTACTCGGGAAGGCTCCGCCGCAGGGCGGCGAAGAGCGCCGCGGGGTCCGGTCCGCCGCCCGGCGCGGCGACCCAGTGGCCCGCGAGGCGAACCTCGCCCGCGGGATCGCGCACGGGCACGACCGCGGCGGCCACCACCCCGGGCTGCGCGAGCAGGCAAGCCTCGATCTCCTCGGGCTCCAACCGGTGGCCCCGGAGCTTCAGCTGGCGATCGGCGCGACCGACGTACTCAAGCATGACGCACCAGATCCCCGGTCCGGTAGGCGCGGACGCCGCCCGCCGCAGGCAGGTTCACGAAGCGTTCCGCGGTGAGGGCCGGTTGACCGTGGTAACCCTCGGCCACGCCGTCGCCCGAAAGGTAGAGTTCGCCCGTCTCGCCCGGCGCCACCGGCCGGCCCGCCTCGTCCAACACGTGGAGCCCCGTGTTGCCCACCGGTTCGCCCAGCCCGCGCCGCGCCGGATCGGTCACGCGCCCCGCGGTCGACCAGACGGTGGTTTCGGTCGGACCATACAGGTTCCAGAGCTCCCCGACGCGGCCGAGCAACTCCGTGGCCAACGCCGCATCCCACGCTTCGCCGCCGCAGAGGGCGCGCACGTGGCGGAGTTCGCCGAGGCCGGCCGCGAGGAGCATCTTCCACGTCGCCGGGGTCGCCTGCACCACGGTGGCGCCGCCGGCCTCCAGCCGCGCCCGGAGGCGCGTGCCGCTGCGCGCCACCTCCGCCGGCACGAGGTCGAGCGCACCGCCGGTGATGAGGGGCAGGAAGAGCTCAAGCGCCGCGATGTCGAAGCAGACGGTGGTGAGCGCGAGCACCTCATCCGCCGCGGTGAATCCCGGCCGCTCCGCCATCGCGCAGAGGAAGTGGGTGAGGTTGCGCTGCGTGACGCGCACACCCTTGGGCCGGCCGGTGGAACCGGAGGTGTAGATGACGTACGCCGGCCGCGCCGGATCGGGCGCCACGGGCGGCGGCGCCACCGCCGGGCCCGGGGCCGCGCAGCCGGAGACGTCGAGGCATTCCAGCCCCGCGGGCGCGAACCCCGCCCCCGGCACCGTCAGGGCGAACCGCGCGCCGGAGTCCGCCACCATCGCCGCCAAGCGTTCGGGCGGGTAGACGGGATCGAGGGGCACGTACGCCGCCCCGGCGCGCCACACCGCGAGCAGGGCCACCGGCAATTCCAAGGTCCGCGGCAGGCACACCGCCACGAGGTCACCCGGGCGGACGCCGCGCTCCACGAGGCGCGCGGCGAGGCGGTTGGCGGCGGCGGCGAGTTCCCCGTGGGTCAGCGTGCCCGCGTCGGTCCGCACCGCCGGCGCATCCGGCGTCTGACGCGCCTGCCGCGCGATCAGGGTGGCGACGTCGGTGGCGGGAAACGTGAAGCGCTCCGGCCGGGTGAGGGCGCCCACCGCGGTCTCCGCGCCGCCCCCGAGGCGGGCCAGCAAGTCGAGGTAGCGGCCGAGGAGGCGTTCCGCGCGCGGGGCCGCAATCCAGGCCGGCCGGAACTTCAGGTGGCAGCGCCAACCCGCCGCCCCCTCGATCAGCTCGGCGGCGAGGGCGAACTCGCCGGTCTGCTGGATGCCGGGGACGAGGCGGTCCAACACCGTCCGCACCGCCGGATTCGACGCCGTTTGGAAATACAGGCAGGTCTCCAGCGCCCCCGCCGCGGGATCGCCCGCCTGTTCCGCCAGATCCCGGGCCACGACCGGGAACGGATGCCGCCGGTGCTCGAGGGCTTCCAGCAGGGAGCGGAAGACCCGCGCCGCCAAACGGGCGAAGGGTTCGTCCGGCTCGATGCGCCCGGGGATGGGTAACAAGTTCACGTGGTGACCGGCCGTCGCCAGTTCGTCTTCGTCGCCGCGCAGGTCCACCGCCACGGCGGTCACGACGTCCGTCCGCCCGGTCTCCGCGGCCAGCAGGGCCAGCCAGGCGGCGAGCGCCACGGCCTGCGGGGTGACGTTCGCCGCGGCCGCGGTCGCGGTGAGGCCGGTCCACGTCGCGGTGGGCACGGGGCGTTCGAGGACCAAGCCCGCGGGGGCGGCGGCCCGGCGGGGCCGGGGCAGCACCTCGGGGAGGCCGCGGGGAAAGCGCCCGCGCCAGAAGGTCCGCGCGGCTGCGCCCGCCGGACCCGCGAGTCGCGCACGTTCCGCCGCCCCCGCCGCCGCGAGGGTGCGGGCCGGCCACGCCGCCGGTTCCCGACCCTCCCGTTGCGCCGCGAGGCGTTCCTCGAGCCGGGCCAAGATGAGTCCCAGGGAATGGCCGTCGCAGACCAGGTGGTGCAGGGCGAGCAGGAGCCAGGGGCCGTCCGGTCGCCGCACCCAGGCGGCCCGCCACGGCCGGCCCTCCGCCAAGGCGAAGGGCTCACGGCGGAACCGCTCCAGCTCCGCGGCCCATTCGTCGTCCGTCCAGGCGCGCCCGTCGTGGCACGCCAATTCAATGCCACCCTCACCCACCGCCTGGCGCACCTCGCCGTCGAACGCGCGGAACCGCAGGCGCAGCGCCGGGAAGTCGTGCTCCACGCCGCGCAACGCGGCCGCGAGGTCGAGCTCCGCGGTCTCGGGCCAGCGCAGCGCGACCGGCAAATGGTACGCCGTCGCGCCCGGATGCGCCCGTTCCCAGCGCCAGATCGCCGCCTGCCCCGCGCCGAGCGGCCACTCGGCCGCCGCCGTCACCGCGGCCGGTTCCGGCTCCGCCGCGGCCGGCGCGGCGCGGAGCCGCTCCGCCAGTTCGCCCACCGTGCGCGCCTCCGCGAACGCGCTCACCGGCAACCGGCGCCCGGTCGCCCGCGCCACCTGGTCCGCCGCCCGGAGCAGTTGCAGCGAGGAAAAGCCCAGCGCCCGCACCTCAAGCGCGGCGACCACGGCTTCCCCGGACCAGCCCGCGAGCCGCGCCAGCACCCGGCGCAGCGCGGCGCCCGGATCCTCTCCTCCACGCCCCGCGGTCGCCCCGCGCCCCACCTCGACCGCGGGCGGGACGACCCGGTCCCGGGCAAACGGATACAGGGGCAAGGGGAACCCGCGCGGCCGGCCCTGCGGATACAGGAGCCGCCAGTCGATCGCGACCCCGTGCCGCCAGAGGCGCACCAACTTGTCCCACGCCCCTCGCGCCAGCGCGCCGGCGACGAACTGCCGCCCCTCCGGCCCCTCGACCAGCAGGGCGATGCCCTCGTCGATCACCTCCGCCGAGCCCGCGACGAGGCCCGGGCGGCTCCGCCCGGCGAGAAAGTCCCCCAACGCCGCCCGCACCTCCGCCAGACTGCCCGCGACGAACCCCAGCCGGTCGGGCAACGCCGCCCGGTCCAGCTGCAGGGTCGCCGCGATCCGCGGGAACTCCGCCTCGTCGACTCCCTCCAGCGCCACCCGCAGTTGGTCCGCCGCCGCCCGCAGCTGCTCCGGCCCACGCGCCGACAGCACGATCGCCTGCGGGCCGGCCGCCGCCGCCGGTTCCGCGGCCCGCGCCGGCGCCTCCTCGACGATCAGGTACCCGTTGCCGCCGAGCCCGTTCTGGCCGTTTACCGCCGCGCGCCGCGGCCGCCCCGGCCTGCCCGGCCACGGCTCCTCCGCGGCCACCAGCCGGAACGGACTCTCACCCAGCCGCAGCGCCGGGTTGACCGCCCCGAGGTCCGCGATCGGCGGCAACCGCCCGTGCCGCAGACTCAGCAAGACCTTGACCAACCCCACCAGCCCCGCGGCCGCCATCGCGTGCCCCACGTTCGGCTTGAGGGTCCCCACCGCCACCGGCGGCCCACCCCGGCCCCGGCTGTCCGCCAAGGCCAGCAACTCCACCTCGTCCCCCAGGGTCGTCGCCGGACTGTGCACCTCGAGGTAATCGAGGTCCGCCGCCGGGATCCCGGCCGCCGCGTGCACCCGGCGCTGCAGGGCCGACTGGCCCGCGGAGTGCGGCGCCCACAGGCCGTTCTTGGCCCCGTCCTGCCCCGTGCCCCACGCCCGGATCACCCCGTGGATCTCGTCGCCGTCCCGCCGCGCATCCTCCAGGCGCTTCAACACCACCGCCACCGCCGCCTCTCCCAGCACCCACCCGTTCGCCTCCGCCGCGAACGGCCGGCACTGGCCCGTCGGCGACAGGAGCCCGAGGCCCGCGATCGCCGTCCGGTGGTCATCGCCCGCGTTGAGGTGCACCGCGCCCACCAGCGCGACCTCCGTGGCGCCGGTCGCCAGGGCGCCGCAGGCCAGCTCCAGCGCGGTGAAGGAGGAGGTGCACGCCGTGTCCACCGCGAGGCACGGCCCGCGCCAGTTGAGCAGGTAGGCGAGCCGCGCCGGCAGCGCCGCGGACTGGTGGCCCGCATAAACATCCGGATCCCCCGCCGGCAGCCGCCGCGCGTGGTCCGAGGTCCCGATCCCGACGTAAATCCCCGCCCGGTCGCGCGGCCGCCCGTCGGGCACCTGGCCGGCGTGCTCCAAAGCCCGCCACGCCTCCAGCAGCAGCAGCCGGTGCTGCGGGCACATCCGCGCCGCCTCGTCCGCGCTCAAGCCGAAGAACGCCGGGTCAAACTCGTCCACCCCCGCCACGCACCCGGCCCACCGCTCCGCCCCCGTGCCCGCCGGACCACGCTCCGCGGGCCACGGCCCGAGCGCACTCCGGCCCGCGCGGAGGAGCGCCCAAAATTCCTCTGCCGTCCGCGCCCCGGGGAAACGCCCCGCATAGCCGACCACCGCCACCGGCACGAAGCCGCCGGAAACCGCCGCCGCCGCCGGCGGCAAAGCCGCGGGCGGCGCGGGCGCCACGCTGGGCCGCGGGGTCAGCTCGAGGCGCGCCGCGGGCGGCCGGCCCGGCGCCAGAAACCCGCTCACCGGGGTAGGCGCGGGCGTGGGGGTCGGGGTGGACGCAGCGACGGGCGCGGGCGCCGTCGACGGGGGCATCCCCTGTTCCTCCAGCCAAGCCGCCAGGCGCCGCGGGGTCACCTGATCGTAGAGCAACGCGGTGGGCAGCGGGCGGCCGAGGCGCGCCTGCAGCTTGCGCGTGAATTCCACCGCGAGGATCGAATCCAACCCGAGGGTCGTGAAGGCCGTATCGGGCGACACCCGCGCGGGATCCGCCAACAGGGCATCCGCGAGCAACTCAAGCACCAGCGGCAACACCGCCGTGCCCCCCGCGACCGCGGCACCGCCCCGGGTTTCTGCCGGCAAAGGAGGCTTCGCCGTCAAAATCGCCTGGGTCGAGGCCGGGACCGTCGGTTCGCTCGCGGGCGCCAGGAACGCCCCCAACTCCGCCACGCTGGCGAAATCGTACAGGCGGGCCGCAGGCAGGGTGACGCCAAACTCGTGCCCCAGGGCCTTGGCCAGCTCCACCGCCAAGATCGAGTCCATCCCCAGCGCGGGCAGCCGCGCGTCGTCGGTCACCCGCTCCGGCGCGACAAACAGCACGCGCGCCACCGCCTGACGCACGCGTTCCCGGACCTCGGCCGCCGGGCGGGTTGTCGCCGCCGGGCGCGCCGGTGCCGGCGGCACAGGCGAGGTGGGCAGCACAGGCCGCGCGACTGCCGGGGAACCCGCTGGGGCCGGCTCCGCGGCCACCGATCCCGTTGGGCGCAGGGTCAACCGGGGCGCCGCGGCGAAGCCGGACCGCCCGGGCGCAGCCGCCTCGCCGCCCCGCGCCGCGGCCAGATGCCCCGCCAAGCCTTCCAGCGAGGCGAAATCGTACAAGCGACCGGCCGAAAGCTCGACGCCGAACTCGCGCCCGACGGTCTTCGCGAACTCCACCGCCAGAATCGAATCCATCCCCAGGTCGGTCAGCCGCGCCTCCGCGCGCACCCGCTCCGGCGGCACCATCAGCACCTGCGCCAACAGCCCCCGGAGCCGCTCGCGCACCACGGACTCCCCCGCCGGCACGGCCTCCGGCGGCGGCACCACGGCCGCCGCGACCACCGGATCCGCGACGCGGCGAAGGCGGACCGCCGGACGCGGGGTCGCCCCCGGGAGCGTCGCCGGCGGCGTTACCGGAGCGGGCACCGCCAGCGCCGGCGCCAGCGCGACCGGGGCTCCGGCAGCGGTTGCCGCCAGCCGTTCCCCGCCCGCCGCCGCCGGCCCCCACGCCGCTCCCGGCCGCGCCACGAAGCGGCCGCCTTGGCGGTCGTACCAGACCTCCTCCCCGGCGAAAGGATAACCGGGCAGGTGCAATCGCCGGACCGTTTGCCCCGCGAACTCCCCCGCCCAATCCACCGCCGCGCCCGCCACCCACGCCGGACCCGTCGGAAGGTCCCGTGGGCGCGACGACGACGACGCCAGCTCACCCCGGAAAAGGTCGGGCGCTCCGGCCACGCTTTCCCCGAATGCCGCGGCCAACCCATGCCGCACGTCGTCACCCGAGGCAGCCTGGAACGCCAGCCGGCAGGCGAAAGGCGTGCGCCCCACGGCCAACGTGTAGGCGAAATCGGCCACCGCCGTCGCGGGAGCCGCCTCCCACCACGCCCGCAGCGCCGCCACCCGCGCCCGCAGCGCCGCCGGGGTTCGCGCAGAAACGATCACCCAGTACGGACCCGCCGCCGCCGGCCGGTCGGGAACCGCCGGGGCCTCCTCGAGCACCGCGTGGCAATTGGTACCCGCCAGCCCGATGCCGGAGATCGCCGCGCGACGGGGATGCGGGCCGTTCGGCGGCCAGGGTTCCGCCGCCGACGCGAAGGTGAACGGCCACGTCGCCGCGTCGATCGCCGGATGCAGGTCGCGGAAACGGACCTGCGGCGGGATGGTCCGATGCCGGAGCGCTTGCAGCAACTTGATGACCCCACCCACGCCGGCAGCGGAAAAGCCGTGCCCGAGGTTCGCCTTGAGCGAGGCCAGCCGGCACCGGTGGTCCGGCCGCGGACCCCCGATCGCCTCGACCAGCGCCGCCGCCTCCACCGGGTCGCCCCGGGGCGTGCCCGTCCCGTGCGCCTCCACGTACTGGAGCGTCAACGGGTCCACGCCCGCCGCCGCCTGGACCTCCCGCATCAGCGCCACTTGAGCGGGCGCGCTGGGCACCGTGATACCCCCCGGGGTCGTGCCCCCGTGATTCGCGCCGATGCCCCGGATCACCCCGTGGATCGCATCCCCGTCCGCCAGGGCATCCGCCAACCGCTTCACCACCACCGCCGCAATGCCCTCCGCCGGCAAGGTGCCCTGCGACGCCGCATCGAACGGACGGCACTCGCCCCCGGGCGCCAACACCCCCGCCGAGGACAGGATGCGCAGGCTCTTCGCCGTCAAAAACAGGTTCACGCCGCCCGCCAACGCCAGATCCACCTCGCCGCTGGCCAGGGCCTGGCAGGCCAGATGGAGCGCGATCAGCGAGGAGGAGGACGCGGTGTCGACCGCCAGGGCCGGTCCGCGCAGGTTGAGGTGGTAGGCGACCCTTCCGGCCAGGTAACAGGCCGCCCCGCCGACCTCGTGCGGCCGCGGCGCGCGGGCCGTCGCCACCGTCAGCAGGTCGTGGTAATCGTTCATCATGGACCCCACGACCACGGCGCAGCGCCGGCCCGCCAGGGTCTCCGCCGCGTAGCCCGCGTCCTCGAACGCATTCCACGCCTCCTCCAAAAACATGCGCTGCTGCGGATCCATCACCGCGGCTTCCGCCGGCGAGATCCCGAAGAACTCGGCATCAAAACGCTCCACCTCGTCCAAGAAGCCCCCGATCGGCGCTTCCGCCGGCGATTCGGCCTCTAAACCGGCAAAATCCCAGTACCGGCTGCGACTCGCCGGCACTTTCCCGGTTACCTGCCGCCCATCCCGGAGAATTTCCCAGAGTTCACCGGCATTTTTTGCCCCCGGAAAGCGGCCAGAATAACCCACCACCGCAAAATCGGGCATCGGAGTCGGGAACGGGGCGGAGGCCGCTTAGGGCCGGCGCGGATCTTTAGCCTGGGTCGGGTACGGGGTGCCGCCGATCAGCGCCAGCGTCCCGATCACCGGAGTGACCAGCATGGAGAAAAAGAAAAAGCCCCAGAAGCCGAACGCCCGCTGGCGCCCCAGGAAGCCCACGACGAGGCAGAGCAGGACGTAGACGGAGACGAGAAGCGGGGTGACCACGGGCCGGGGACCCTTGAGCGTCAGGCCGCGGCCGGGGCGGGCTCCGCCACCACCTTACGCCCCAGCTGGTACTGGCTGGCGAAGAACTCGCGCATCTTCTCGACGTTCAGGTCGAGCAGGGTGCCGCCCTCTTCGAAGTGCTTCACGAAAACCTTGCCCAGCGCGTAAGTGACCGCACCGGAAATGGCCGGGAACGCGAGGAGCCCGCCCACCACCGCCCCGAAACCGGGCAGCACCTTGAACATCGAGCCGACCACTCCGGCCGCGAGAACGCGGGAGCTCAGCGTGCCGACCAACGCGGAGACGAGATTGCGCGCCACGTTATCCTTGAACTTCACGCCGTACAGGTCGGAGAGCTGCTTGATCATCAGCACCTGCACGCCCCCGATGGCGGCGAGGTCCACCAACGGCGGCATCACCGGCACCGCGCCCACCCCAGCCGAGATGTAAGCGTTCCGCTTGATGATCTTCTGCGCGGCGGCAAGGCGCTCCTCCGACGAGAGGACGCGGATCGGCTCAACTTCCGGGGCGGTGGTGGAGGACATAGGAGGAAAAACTTAAGTCTTTTCTGCGCGTTCCCACCCCACCTTGTCAAGGGAGCAGCCGGTTGCCATCGATGGAAAAATGCCCCGCGACGCGCTGCCGCCCACCCGGTTCCTACCGCCGCACGGAAGCTCCCGTTTCGCCCCTTCTTCCCTAAGCGGTCCAACCTAGGTCCCGCAACCAAGCCAACCCCGACGCTCACCGCCTCCTTTAAAGCCTATTTTTGCCGGCGATAACGCTTTTGCCGTCAAAATGGCGCTTTTTTGGTTGATCTGCGGCTCGACCGTCGCGGGTTGGTTCGCATCCGACACCACCCCTCCACCCATCCCTGCGGTCCCCGGCCTCATCTTGCCGCGGGCTTCCCCCGCCGAAGTGCCGACGGAAGGCTTGCCGCCCCCCGGTTCCCGCGGCCTTGCTGACACCCACCCGCCTCCGATGTCCGCCACGCCCACGCCCACCCCGGCCCCGACCGCCGGCCAGTTCGTCTGGAACGAATTCAACACGCACGACCGGTCCGCCGCCGCTCAGTTCTACCAACAACTCTTCGGGTGGACCCTTGGCCACTACGCACTCGGCGGCCAGGAATCCTCCCTCTTTCGGATCGGCGAACGCGATGTGGCCGGGCTCGTCGATAATCCCGACCCCCAGGGGAAGCCCTTCTGGCTCTCGTATGTGCGGGTAGACAACCTCGAGGTCACCTGTGCGCGCGTCGCCGAACTGGGCGCCCAGGTCGTGCTCCCCATCACCGTGGTGCCCAACGTCGGCCGGATCGCCGTGCTCCAGGACCCCCAAGGCGCCTATCTCGGCCTGTTCCAGTCCTGAAAGCCATGGCCGGGCCCAGCCCCTCTCCCCGCCCCGCTCCGCCCCCCGGCCCGCGCGGGACCTGGCTCGGCGGCAACCTCGCCGCCTTCGCCGCCGATCCCCTCGCGTTCCTCACCGCCTGCACCCGCGACCACGGCGACTTTGTCGCGCTCCGGTTCCTCCGGACCCGGACGGTGCTCATCAACGACCACGACGCGATCGAGCAGGTCTTGTTCACCCAGAGCCGCCGTTTCCCCAAGGCCGCTCCCGGCAGCCGGTCCTTCGTCCAGCGCGTCTTCGGCCACGGGCTCCTCACCAGCGAGGGGGACTTTTGGGTGCGACAGCGGCGGCTGATGCAGCCCGCCTTCCACCGGCCCCGCACCGCCGTCTATGCCCCGGTGATCGTGGACTTCGCCCGGGAAATGATGGCCTCCTGGCAACCCGGCGAAGTCCGCGACCTTCACGCCGACCTCACCACCCTCGCCGCCCGCGTCCTGCTGCGCGCCCTCTTCGGCACCCCCGTTCCGCCGGCCATCGACACCTTCCAGCAGCTCTCCCGGGAGTCGATGGAGCAGATGCGGCGCCTCCAAAACCCGCTCGCCGCCCTCCGCGCCCTCCTTCCCGGGGGCTTCCACGCCCGCTTCCACGCCATGATGGACGCGGTGGACCACTTCATCGCGACCCAGATCGCCGCGCATCGCGCCGGCCACGGGGACCCGGCCGACATCCTCACGATGATGCTGGCCGCCCGCGACGACCAAGGGCAGGGCATGTCCGACGTCCAACTGCGCGACGAGCTGACGACGTTGATCGCGGCGGGCCTCGACACCACGGTGCTCGCAATGAGCTGGAGTTGCGAGCTGCTCGCGCGCCACCCGGACGCCGCCGGCCGGTTGCAGGCGGAATTGGAGTCCGTCCTCGGTGGCCGCCCCCCGGGCCTCGCCGACCTCGAACGGCTCCCCTACACTCAGGCCGTGCTGCGCGAGGCGATGCGCCTTTATCCCCCGGCGTGGATGATGACCCGTACGGCGGCCGAGGACACGGTGCTCGGCGGGTTCCTGGTGCCCCGGGGCACCCAAGTCATGATCAGCCAGTGGCTGAAGCACCGGGATGCCCGGCTCTTTCCCGAGCCGGAGGTGTTCCGGCCGGAACGCTGGCTGGCCGCCCCGTCGCTCCCCCGCTTCGGTTATTTCCCTTTCGGCGGCGGGGGCCGCGTCTGCATCGGCAGCGGCCTGGCCCTGATGGAAGCTCCCCTCGGCCTCGCGGCCCTCTGGCAACACTTCTCGCTGGAGCCCGTCTCGGCCACGCCCACCCGTCCCTGGGCCTCGCTCACGCTCCAGCCCGAGGGCGGGCTGCCCCTGCGGTTGCGGCGCCGGAATCCCGGGCGCTGAGCCGGATCCGCGCCGACCTCAGCCCTGGCCGCCGCGCAGCACCACCACGTGGTCGGTGCCGTGGGCCTCGAACTCGCGCCAGTACGTCTCCTCGATCAGCCGCAGCCGCTCCTCCTGCGCCTCGGTGAACGGCGGGGCCTCTTCCCCCGCCGGCCGCCCCAGCTCCGCCTGCAGGTCCCGCTCCGCCAGCCGCAAGGCCAGCTCACTCCAGAACACGTCCGCGGTGAAGTCCGTGAGCGCCTGCTCCGCCGGCCCCGCCGTGAGCTTCTCCGCGGGATAATGCTGCCCGTTCACGTCGGTCTCGACGAGGTCCGCGCAGCCGAAGTTCTCCGCCAGGCCGAACACCTTCTCGGCCACGTCCGCGTAGCGCGCCGGCATCGTGCCGGGGTCGTCCGGGCGCGCCCCCGCCACCCAGAGTCCCAGGTGCGCGAGCTCCAGCAGGCGGGCGTACTCCTTGGCGGTGAACGAGACCTTCATCGGGCAAGGAGGACGCCTCGCGCGGCGCCGCGCAAGGGTTTCCCGGGCGTTGACCGCCCCGCGCCGATCGCGTGGGCTCCGCCGCACCCCGATGAGCGCCCCGACCCCCACCCCGCCCGGCCGGCTGCAGTCGCTCGATGCGCTGCGCGGCTTCGACATGTTCTGGATTCTTGGCGCCGACGCCCTGATGCAGGCGCTCTCCGAGGTCAGCGGCTCCGGCCCCGCCCGGTTCCTCGCCGGGCAACTCACCCACCGCGACTGGGCCGGCTGCACGTTCTACGACGTCATCTTCCCGCTCTTCATCTTCATTTCGGGGGTCTCGCTGGTCTTCTCCCTCAGCCGACAGATCGCGGAACGTGGCCGCGCGGTGGCGGCGCGCCACGTGGTGATCCGCGGACTCCTGCTCTTCACCATTGGTCTCCTTTACAACGGCGGCTTCACCAACCCCTGGCCAGACCTGCGCCTGCTCGGGGTGCTCCAGCGCATCGCCCTTGCCTACACCGCGGCCGGACTCCTCTTCTGCTGGCTCCGGCCCCGCGCGCTCGCCGGCGTCGCCGCCGCGATCCTCCTCGGCTACTGGGCGCTCCTCGCGTGGGTGCCGGTGCGCGACTTCACCCTCGACCGCACCGCGATCGCCGCGCGCCTCGGGAAACCCAACTCCACCCCCGCCGAGGTGCGCGCCGCCTTCGCCGCCGCCGGCGGGAGCGTCACCGGCAGCTACGCCCCCGGCCTCAACCTCACCAACCACCTCGATTACCAGTACCTGCCGGGGCGGAAGTACGACACCTACTACGATCCCGAAGGCTACCTCTCGACGCTGCCCGCCATCGTCACCTGCCTCCTCGGGGTCTTCGCCGGCCTGCTCCTGCGGCGGGCGGACCGCACCGAGCCGGAGAAGGTCCGGCTGTTGGTCGTGGCTGGGCTGGCGGCGATCGCCCTGGGGTGGCTCTGGCACCTGCAGTTCCCGGTCATCAAGAAGCTCTGGACCTCGTCCTATGTCCTCGTGGTGGGCGGTTACAGCGCGCTGCTGCTGGCGGCGTTCCACCACGTGGTCGAGGTCCGCGGCTGGCGGCGCTGGTGCGTGCCGTTCGTCTGGATCGGGATGAACCCGATCACCCTCTACCTCGCCAACAACCTGATCGGGTTCCGCCGCCTCGCGCAGCGGTTCGTGGGCGGCGATGTTAAGTCCGGTCTGGACGCCTACCTCGGGTCCGGGGCGGGGCAGGGCCTGATCGCCGTCGTGGGCCTGGCCCTGATGCTCGTCCTCGCGCGCTTCCTCCACCAGCGCCGGATCTTCCTGCGGCTGTAGTGCCCTGGGGATGGCCACAAAAGACACCCCGGGGCGCTGGGCCCGGACCCGGCTGCTGCTAGCGTCCATAGACGCCACGGAGGTTTTTGGGCGAGCGCTCGGAGGGGAGGGCTCCGGTCCAAGGCGCGAGGACTTTCGTTGGCTTAGGCTGCGACCACGCGGCTTCGCTTCGGAATCCAATCCCGCAAGCAGGCCAAGCGCCCTCGGATCTCTCCGGCGTGTTTTAATCTCGCCTGAAAACTTAATAACCTATTGATGAATTATTAAGAGGCTCAAATATTTATCCATAATCTCCAAAAATGCGTTCTGC
>JAIXQE010000119.1 GCA_027485815.1 Opitutaceae bacterium | reverse complement strand
GGTTACCGCGGCGGCTGGACGTTCTACCCGGCCGATGGCGGGCCGCCGCAAGCGCAGCCGGCGCGCCTCAACGAGCCCGATGGCCAGAACATCCGCGAACTCTGGGCCGACTTCCTCGACGCGATCCGTACCGGCCGCCGGCCGCTCAGCGACATCGAGGAGGGGCACCGCGCCTCGGTGTGTTCACTGCTCGGGATGATCAGCCTGCACCTCGGCCGCAGCGTCGCGTGGGACCCTGACCGCGAGGAAATCCTCGGTGACCCCGAGGCCTCCCGCCTCCTGCGCCGCGCCTACCGCGCCGGCTGGACCTACCCGGAGTAACGGGCGCCGGCCACATTAGCCCACCCAACTCAGCGCGCGGGCGCGGCCCGCAGGTGTTGGTCGAGGAACTCGCGGCTCCGGCGGCGCTCGTCCGGCCGGTCAAAGCCGTGCCCCGCGCCCTCCACCCGCACCAGTTCGTGCCGCGCGCCGATCCTCCGCGCCGCCGCGTCGAACTCCTCCGCCTGCGCGATGGGCACCACGCCGTCCGCCGTGCCGTGCACGGTCAGCACGGGCGGATCGTCGGCGCTCAGGTGGGTCAAGGGGGACGCCGCCCGCGCGAGCGCGGTGCGTTCCTCGGGGGGGCCGCCGAAGAGTTGGCGCAGCCGCCCCGCGAGCGCCTCCGCCTGCGCGGGAGCCGAGCGCGCCGCGGGCTCCGCGAGGAAATTGAGGCGGCCGAAGCGGTTCAGCACGCAGGTGACGCGGCTGTCGACGCCCGGGTGCGCGCCGACCGCGCCCTCCAGCGCGGGATCGCCGCCGCTGGTGCCCAGCAGGGTCGCGAGGGTCCCGCCCGCGGAGGTGCCGACGACGGCGATCCGGGCGCCGTCGAGGCCGAGACGGTCCGCGTTCGCCCGCAGCCAGCGGATCGCCGCCTTCGCGTCGTGGATCTGCGCGGGCCACGGAGCCTCGCCCGCGAGCCGGTAGTTCACGGCCGCGCCCGCGTAGCCGCCGTCCGTCACCCACGGGGTCAGCGTCGCCTGGCCGGAAGCCTTGCTGCCGCCCACCCAGCCGCCGCCGTGGAAATACACGATCACGGGCAACCGGGCGTCCGCCGGCCGCTCCCGGGGCAGGTACAGGTCCAGGGTCTGGCGCGGGTTGGCGTTGCCGGCGTAGGCGAGGTTGGCCCGCACCTCCGGTTCCGCGGGCGCGGCGGGCCCCGGGCCGGCCGTGAGCAGCGCCCAGAGCAGGCCGGCCGCGAACCGGGGCGCAGGCGGGCCGACGCGGCGAGGGGTCATCTTTCCGGTGCTGCCGGCGGCCTTGCTGAAGTCAAGCGCCGCGCCCGCGTCGCGGACGATCAACGCCTCGGCCTGCCCTTCGCCGGCGCGCCGCCGTTTTCTGCTGAAATCGCCGGGGATTCCGGCGTAAGGCTTAAGCCCCCAACGCCGATGAAACCCCTCCTGCGCTGCCTTTTCACCTTTGTCTGGTTGACGATGTTCCTGCCGGCCGCCGCTCCGGCCGCGCCCGTCGTCCTCTCGCCGTTCGAGGTGAACACGCCGGCCGACCGGGGGTATAGCTGCACGTGGCCGCACTTCACCGAGCCGCGCCAGTTCACCTGGACGGCCAGCGTGGACTTCTGAGGCGCGGAGTATTCCCTCGTCCTAGCCCCCGCCCCGCGCCTCCTTGAGGAAGTCCCCCGCCCCGCGCCGACCGCCCCCATGATCTCCCGCCCCCTGCGCCGCGTCGTGCTCCTCTGGTCCCTCGCGGCCGTCGCGCGGGGCGCGGAGCCCGCGATCGACTTCGGGCGCGACATCCAGCCGATCCTCGCGCAGCGCTGCTATGACTGTCACGGGCTCGAGTCCCCCCGGGCCGGCCTGCACCTCACCTCGCGGCGGCAGGCGCTGGCCGGGGGCCGTTCCGGCCTGCCCGCGCTCGTCCCCGGTTCGGCCGAGCAGAGCGAGCTGTACCAGCGCATCCGTTCGCCGCACGCCGACGAGGCGATGCCGCCCAAGGGCGACCGCGTGCCGGCGGCCGAGATCGCCCTGCTCCGGCGCTGGATCGACGCCGGGGCCGAGTGGCCGGAGGGGCTCCGGCATTGGGCCTACGTGGCGCCGGTGCGCCCCGCGGTTCCGTCGGAGACCCGCCCGGGCTCCGGGCACGTGAATCCCATCGACGCCTTCGTCTCCGCCCGGCGCGCCGCCGCCGGCCTCCCGCCCGCTCCGGACGCCGGGCGCGCCGCGTGGCTCCGCCGGGTCTCGTTCGACCTCATCGGCCTGCCGCCCACGCTCCCGGAGCTTGACGCGTTCCTCGCGGATCGGGCCCCGGACGCGTACGAGCGCGTCGTCGACCGCCTGCTGGCCTCGCCGCACTACGGCGAACGCTGGGCCCGGCCGTGGCTCGACCTCGCCCGCTACGCGGACTCCCACGGCTTCCAGCGCGACGATCTCCGCGAGAGCTGGCCCTTCCGCGACTGGGTCGTCCGCGCGATGAACGCGGACCTGCCCTTTGATCAGTTCACGATCCAGCAGGTCGCCGGCGACCTCCTCCCCGGCGCCGACCCGCAGGTGAATCCCGATCCGTTCATCGCGACGGGCTTCCACCGCGCCGCCCCCACCAACGTCGAGGCGGGCACCGATCAGGAGGAGGGCCGGATCAACCAGGTCTTCGATCGCGTGAACACCACCGGAACCGTGTGGCTCGGCTCCACCCTCGAATGCGCCCAGTGCCACGACCACAAGTACGACCCCTTCACCCAACGCGACTACTACCGGTTCTTCGCCTTCTTCAACCAGACCGAGCAGGAGACCGCCTTCGCCACCGCCAAGGCCACGGCGAACCTGGCCTTCACGGGACCGTTTCTGCCGCTGCCGGACGCCGCGACCGAGGCCCGGCGGGCGGCCGGCGAGGGGCGCCTCCGGCAGCTCGACGCCGAGATCGCCGCCCTCGCCGCCCCGGGCCGCGCGGAAGGCCCGCGCTCCCCGGAGACCGCGCCGGCGGCGCCGGATTCCCGGCTCGCCGCCCTCCGGAAAGCGCGCCTCAAGGCGTCCCAGGAGCTCGCCCGGATCGAGGGCCCGCGGACGCTCGTGATGCGCGAGGTCGCGGAGCCGCGGATGACCAGCGTGCTGAAGCGGGGGAGCTTCCTTGATCCCGGCGAGCGCGTCGAACCCGGCACGCCGGAGGTCCTGCCCGCGCTCGCGCCCGCCACCGGCCGGCCCAACCGCCTCGACCTCGCCCGCTGGCTGGTCGCGCGCGACAACCCGCTGGTCGCCCGGGTGACCGTCAACCGCTGGTGGCAGGAGTTCTTCGGCACGGGCCTGGTGCGCACCCCGGAGGATTTCGGCATCAAGGGCGAACCGCCCACGCATCCCGAGCTGCTCGACTGGCTCGCCGTGGAGTTCATGGAGGGAGGCTGGAGCATGAAGCGCATCCACCGCCTCATCGCGCTCTCGGCGACCTACCGGCAAAGTTCGCGCGTGACGCCCGAGCTGCTGGCGCGGGACGCGGAGAACCGCCTGCTCGCGCGCGGCCCGCGGTTCCGGCTCGAGGCCGAGGCCATCCGCGACCAGGCGCTCGCCGTGGCCGGACTGCTCTCGCCCAAGCTGGGCGGCCCGCCCGTCCGCCCTTACCAGCCCCCCGGCCTGTGGGAGGCCAAGGTGGGCGGCGACCGCGTGACGTACGAGGTCAGCGTCGGCGAGGATGCCCACCGGCGCGGGCTTTACACCGTCTGGAAACGCGCCTCGCCCTATCCCAGTTTCCTCAACTTCGACGCCGCCACCCGCGCGGCGTGCACCGTCCGGCGCTCGCGCTCGAACACGCCCCTCCAGGCGCTCACGCTCCTCAACGATCCCGTCTACGTGGAGGCCGCGGCGGCGCTGGCCGCCCGCCTCGTGCGCGAACCGCCCGCCGCCGACGTGGCGGCGCGCGTGCGCCACGGCTTCCGGCTCTGCGTCAGCCGCGAGCCCTCCCCGGCCGAGGCCGCCGTGCTCGCGGCGCTGCACGCCCGCCAGCTCGCGGCGCACGGCGACGAGCAGGTCGCGTGGCAGGCGGTCGCCAGCGCCCTGCTCAACCTCGACGAAACGATCACGAAGAACTGAACCGCGCCCGGCAGGTTCCGCTGCCGCCGTCCCGCCCCATGCACCCCGCCGAAGCCCACCTCCACGCCACCACGCGCCGCACGTTCCTCGGCCAGACCGGCCTGGGCTTCGGGGCCCTCGCCCTCAGCCAGCTCCTCGCGCGTGCCGCGCCCGGCGTGGCGGGCGGCCTGGCCACCCACCACGCGCCCCGCGCGAAGCGCGTCATTTACCTCCACATGGTCGGCGCCCCCTCGCAGCTCGACCTCTTCGACCCGAAGCCCGCGCTCGCGCCGCTCGACGGCCAGCCGTGCCCCGATTCGTTCATCCGGGGCAAGCGCTTCGCCTTCCTGCGCGGCCACCCCACCATCGCCGCCTCGCGCTACGCCTTCTCCCGCCACGGCCGGAGCGGCGCCGAGATCTCCGAACTCCTCCCGCACCTGGCCGGGGTGGCCGACGAGATCGCGATCGTCCGCTCGCTGCACACCGACGAGTTCAACCACGCGCCCGCGCAACTGATGCTGCACACCGGCTTCGGCCGGCCCGGCCGCCCGGGGGCCGGCTCCTGGATCACCTACGGCCTCGGCTCCGAGAACGCCGACCTGCCCGCCTACGTCGTGCTCCAGTCCGGGCCGCTCGCCGGCGCGGGCACGCAGCTCTGGTCCTCCGGTTTCCTGCCGAGCGTCCACCAGGGCGTGCAGTTCCGCACCAGCGGGGAACCGGTCCTGTTCCTGGAGAACCCCCGCCACGTGCGCCGCGAGGACCGGCGGCAGGTGCTGGACGCCATTGGCGCCCTGAACCAGGCCCACCTCGCCGACGTCGGCGACCCGGAGATCGCGACCCGCATCGCCCAGTACGAGCTCGCCTTCCGGATGCAGACCGCGGTGCCGGAGCTGATGGACCTCTCGCGCGAGTCCCCCGCGACCCTCGAGCTCTACGGGGCCGAGCCCGGTCGCGCCTCCTTCGCCAACAACTGCCTGCTCGCGCGCCGGCTCGTCGAGCGGGGCGTGCGCCTCGTCCAGCTGTACGACGCCGACTGGGATCACCACAACAACCTCGCCACGCGCCTCCCGGCGAAATGCCGCGACGTCGATCGCGGGATGGCCGCCCTCATCCGCGACCTGCGGCAGCGGGGCCTCCTCGACGACACGCTGGTGATCTGGGGCGGGGAATTCGGCCGCACCCCCATGGCGCAGACCGACACCGGCGCCGGCGTCGCCACCAAGCCCGGCCGGGACCACCACAAGGAAGCCTTCACGATGTGGCTGGCCGGCGGGGGCGTGAAGCCCGGCCTCAGCTACGGCCTGACCGATGAGCTCGGCTACGGCATCGCCCGGGATCCGGTGCACATCCACGATCTCAACGCCACGCTACTCCACCTCCTCGGGCTCGATCACGAGCGCCTGACGTTCCGCTACCAGGGCCGCGACTACCGCCTGACTGACGTGCACGGCCACGTTGTCCGGGGATTGCTGGCCTGACCGGGTCGCCCCGCCCAACGCCTTGCGCGGCCTCGGATCGGAGCCCTCGCCTTCGAGCGCTCGCCCTGAGGTCTCCGTGGCGTCTATGGACGCCACCTTCCGCGTGGTCTGCACCCCGCGGCCCTTTGAGCCTTTTGTGGCCCTCCTCCGGGCTGATCGACCGGAGGAGGTTGGCCGCAAAAAGCGCAAAAGGGTCCCACCCGCGGTCGATGCCGTGCGTGGCGTCCATAGACGCCGCGGAGCTCACTTGTGGGGGGGTTTACCCCGATAACGGAATGAGCCGCCTCAGCGCAGGACCTGCAGGTGCGCCAGCAGGTCCGACGCCTGCTCCGGCGCCAGCCCCTCCAGCAGGCCCTCGGGCATCAGGGAACGCGCCAGGTAGGCCGCCGTCCGCACCTCCGCGCGCGGGATGCGCCGGTCCGGCGCCCCCGGCAGCCGCAGCACCAGCGCCTCCGCGGTGTCTGCGGCGAGGAAACCCTCGTGCACCGTCCCGTCGCGGGTCACCACCCGGTACGTGCGGTACGCGCTCTCCATCGCCGCGCTCGGCGTGAGCAGGTTCCGCAGGATGGCCTCGATCCCGGTGAGGCCCACCCCGTCGAGGGCCGGTCCCACCTGCGCGCCCTGCCCGCCCTGCTGGTGGCAGGCGAGGCAGAGCGCGGCGAACAACTCCCGCCCCCGCGCCGGATTACCCCCGCCCGCCGCCAGCGCCCGGTAGCGCCGGAACTTCTCCTCCTGCGCCGCCGCCTCCGCCGGCGTCAGCAGCACGGGACCGTCCGTCACGCGCTCAAGGCGCGCCGCGCCGTGCAACGGCCCCCACTCGGCGCCGGCGAACACGCGGGTCAGCGCGCGCGGCGGCGCGGGGTCGGCGGCGTGCGTGCGGTCGAATGCCGCCCGGATCTCCGCCGGGCCCCGCGCACGGTCCCAGACGCGGAACTCCGCGATCCAGCCCGCCGTGCCGCCGGCGCGCGGGGAACTGCGCCCGAGGTCGAGCCCGGCGTAGTCCGCTGCGTCCGCGTGGGTCCCGGTCGCGTCCAACTCGCCATTCACGTAGATCCGGAAGGTGCCCTCCGCGTCCCGGGTGAGCGCGCAGTGCGTCCAGACCCCCGGCGTGAGGCGCCGCCGCGCGACGACGACGTCCTTCCGGACCGAGCCCAGCCAGAGCCGCGGCTGCCCGCCGGAAAAGTTGAAGTCGAAGCTGCCCGGCGCGGCGAGGAGCGCGTCGTGGTTGGAGATTGGGGCCTCCAGCTTCACCCACGCCTCGACGGTGAACGGCCCGCGCAGGGTCAGCTGGGTCGCGGCGTAATCGGCGTCGGCGCCCCCGAGGCGTAGGGCTCCGAGGCCCTCGGCTCCCGCTCGGGCCGCGAGCGCGGCGAGGGTGGTGTCTTCCGGCCGCTGGAGGCGGAGGCGTTCGAGGGTGGCGGGGCCAAGGTCTCCGGCCGGGAGGCGTCCGGCCGCGAGTTGCGCCGCGATCGCGGCCGCGCCGGCGGGAGTCCGCGAGAGGTGCTCGAGGGCCCGGCCGCGCGCGCCGACGCTGAGGGCGGGCAGGATCCGGGCGAGGGTCGCCGGGCCGGCGGGATCGCGCGTGGCGGCGAGGGCGGCGATAAGTTCGTCGCCGATCAGGGTCGAGGGGCTGCGGGCCAGCAGGGCGGCGAGCTGGCCCGCCAGCCCCTCGCCCATCTCGCGCAGCGCCCGCAGCGCGGCGAGGGAGGCGGGCGTGGCGCCGCCCTCCCGCTGGACGATCTGCTGGAGAGGCTCGGCCAAGGCCCGCAGCCGGAACGCACCGGCCACCTCCGCGCCGAGCTGCACGTCCTCGGCCGCGGGCGCGGCGAGCAGCGGACCGGCGGCGGCCGCAAGCTCCGGGGCGAGCGGCGCGGCGTCGATGCCGGTCCGCACCGCCAGGAGGGCGCGGAGCACGGGACGCCGCGTCGGTTCGCCGGCCAGCGCGGCGGACAGCACCGCCCGCACCGCGGGTTCACCAAAGTGGGCAGCGAGGACGCGGACCTCCTCGGCCGCGAGCGGCCGCGCCAGTTCCCCGGCCAGCGCGGCGAGGCCGGCCGCGGCCTCCCGGCCCCCGAGCGCGAGGGTGGCGAGGACGCGATTCTCGACGGGCAGGGCCCGGCCGGCGGGCGACGCCAGCAGGGCGCGGGTGGCGTCCGGGTGGCGTTCCATCGCCCAGCGGGCGAGGTAGCGCTCGAACTCGCGCTCGTAACGGTCCCATTCGCTGGCCGCCGCGCCGAGGGGGGCACCGCCGAGCCGGGCCGCCACCGCCATCAGGCGTGGTCCGGCACCCGGGACACGGCGGAGCCCGTCGCCGACCGCCGCGCGCACCGCCGGATGCGGGTCCGCGGCGAGCGGGCCGGCGACGCGGAGGAAAAGTTCCTCCCCACCCGCGGCCGCCAGCCGGGCGGCCTCGCGGCGCAGCGCCGGCGCGGCGTCCGTCGCGAGCGCGGCGAGCAGGTCCGGCGTCGGCGGCTGCAGGCCCTCGAGCGCCCAGAGGGCGGCGAGGCGGCGGTCCAGCGCGGTTCCGCGGTCACCGGCGAGGCGGGCGAGCTCCGGCGCGAGCGCGGTCGCGCGCCGGTCGGTGAGCTCGAGCCAGGCGAGACGGGACACGAGCGCGTTGGGCTGGCCGAGTTGCGCGAGGAGGTCCGGGGCGGCCAAGCGGGTGAGGTCGGGGGGCGCGATGCGCGGCTGGTCCCGGTGGCGGATCCGCCAGATGCGCCCGCGCGCCTTGTCGCGGTCGGGGTGCGTGCGCGGCACCTCGTTGTGCGAGATGATCCGGTTGTACCAGTCGACGACGTAGAGCGCTCCGTCCGGCCCGAACGCGAGGGCGATCGGCCGGAACCAGCGGTCGTCGGTCGTGAGGAAATCCGGCCCTTTCGCGTAGCGGAGCCGCGGGCCGTCGGGGGTGGCGGTGACGAGCTGGATCGCGCCGGTGATCGGGTTGGCGAGGTAGAACACCTTCGTGTCGGGCGCGGTGGCGCCGGCGGGCGTGGCGAACGGCGTGTCACGGTCCTCCGCGAGCGCGAGCCCGCTGAGGCCGGTGCCCCCCATCTGGGCGGGCGCGAGGGGCGGGGGCATCAGCGGCTGGTAGGGGCGGAGGAGGTCCTTGGAACCGGTGCGGACCCAGATCCCCGGGGCGTAGGGAATCACCGGGTAACCCTGGTCGTTGGCCTCCTGCAGGAACGTCTCGCCCTCGCGGCTGGTGACGAGGCCCCAGATGTTGTTCGGCCCGGCGGTGAGGGTTTCGAAGGCGGAGCCGTCCGGCTGGAAGCGGGCGAGCTTGCACTGGTTGAACGGCACCGCGGTGCCGCCATCGGCGAACGGCTGCCCGTCGGGGCGACGCACCGAGGAATAGTTGAAGAGCCCCTGGGCGAGAAAGATCCAGCCGCCGGGCTGGCGGAGGAATTGGTGCGGGAACAGGTGTGAGTCCTGCGTGCCGAAGCCGGTCAGGACGACCTCGTGCCGGTCCGCGCGGCCGTCGCCGTCGGCGTCCCGGTACCACCGGATGTCGGGCCCGTATTGCACGAGCGCGCCGTCGCCCCAGGGCTGGACCCCGAGGGGCATCACGAGGCCGTCGGCGAAGACGCGGGGCGGGCCCGGCCGGGCGGCGTGGGGGTCGTCGAACACCACCACGCGGTCGCGGCCGCCGCGGGCGAAGAGGGCGTCGGACTCGGCCTTGTTCTCGTTGGCGTCGACCGGGTATTCGAGTGCGGTCATCGACCACAGGCGCATCCGCGCGTCCCAGGTGAGGCCGATGAACTTGCCGAGGCCGGGCGACTCGGCGGCGACGAGCTCGACCTCGAAGCCGGCCGGCACGCGGAACGCGGCGCGCTGCTCCTCCGGGGTCCGCGCCGCGGCGCCGAGGGCGTTGTAGCTCAGGTCGCGGCCCGCCTTGGGGGCGGGGGTCGGCGGCCGGGGGTCGGCGGCGTGGACGGCACCGAGCAGCAGGAGGCCCGCGAGGCCGCGGGGGACGGGATGGGGAAGCATGGGGTAATGGCGCGGAGGCCCGGTTGAGGTTCAGACGGACGCCGCCGGGGGCGCAAGCCGCCGGACGGTGGGGATTAAGGCGCAGATGCAGTGACGACGCTCCGGAGAGCTTGAAAATGGCATCTGATGCATCAGCATCAGATGAATGAGAACCACCCTCGACTTGGATCCTGACGTGCTGATGGCCGCAAAGGAGCTTGCGGCCCGTTCGCGCCGCACGGCGGGGCAGGTCATTTCCGAGATTTTTCGGCGTGGGCTGCAGCAGCCGGCCCCAGGGAAAAAGTCTCTCCGGCCGGCCTCCGGGCGCAGAATTGCGGCCGGTTTTGAAGTGATCCCGGCCAACGGGCGGGTCGTTTCTGCTGAACTGGTGCGCCGCCTGCGGGAGGAGTCGGAGGACCGGTGAAGGCCCTCCTCGATGTCAGCTTTCTGGTGGCCCTGTTTGATAGCGCGCACGTCCATCACGCTCGAGCCCACGAGTGGCTGATTGAGCACCGCAGGCTGGGCTGGGCTACCTGTCCACTGACCCAGAACGGTTGTCTCCGGATCATCGCCCAACCGGTTTATCCGGGTTGTCTCCCACTCGGGGAAATTGCGAGGCGGCTGCGTCTGGCGACTCGCGCCCGCGACCACGAGTTTTGGCCGGAGGGATGGGCGCCGACGGACGAGCGCCGTCTTGACCTGAGCCGCATACCTCATCCCCGGATGCTGACCGACGCCTATTTGCTGGCTTTGGCGGTCTCCCGGAAGGCGCGGCTGGTCACCTTCGATCAAGGAATCTCCCTCGAGGCAGTGCCTGGCGCCACGGAGAATAATCTGCTGCGGATCTGACCGCCCGGGGCCTTACTTCGACGCGGGCGCCGCCTTCTGCTTGGCGGTCTTCGCCCGCGGCGGGGGCGGGGGCGGCAGGCCGACCTCCGCCCACGTGGCGGCCCCGGGGGTCGGCGGGAGCTCCTCGATCACCACGTCCTTCACCTGCACCAGCGCGTGGCCGCCGCTGTGGATCTGCACCGCGATCCGGCCGTCCGCCGCCACCCGCGGCTCGGCCTCGGTGTAGTCGAGCGCGGGCACCCCGTTGATCCACGAGCGGATCCGCGGGCCCTCGGCGCGGATGCGGTACTCGTTCCAATCGTCCTTCCGCACGGCGGCGTTGACGGCGGCCGCGTCGAGCGGTTCGGCGATCACGCGGCGGCGGCGCGACTCGTCGTAGAGCTTGCCCCACCAGCCGTCGCCGGCGTCCACCTGGTAACCCGCCATCTCGGTGTTATTGGGCACGCGGATGCTGCGGATTTGGACGCCGCTGTTGATGATCCCGGTGCCGGGCGTGCCGGTTAGCTTCAGGCGCAGGCGCAGGTCGAAGTTCTGGAACGAGCGCTGCGTCGCGAGAAAGTAGTTGTGCGGGACCTTCTCGGTGCGCGAGCCGCCGGTGAGGGCGCCGTCCTCGACGCGCCACCACTTGGGGTCCCCCTCCCAGCCGGCGAGGGATTTTCCGTCGAAGAGCGTTTCGGGGGCGGCGGGCAGGGCCGCGGCGAGGGCGGCGAACAGGGGGAGGAGGCGGGGGAGGTTCATCGGGGAGGGGAAAGGGGGGCGGGTTGGGCGCGGAGGTGGCCGAGGAGCGTCTCGGCGCAGGCGCGGGCGAAGGCGGGGTCGTTGATCGCGCAGTCGAGCTCGACCACCGGCAAGCCGGGACGCAGGTGGCGGCGGAGGGAGGAGAACAGGGCTTCGTCCGCGGCCGGGTCGTGGAAGGGCTGCCCCGGGGCGCTGATCACGCTGATCGCCCGCCGCGGGATGAGGAACGTCACCGGCCCGCGGTAGCGGTTGAGCTTCTCCGCGAGGATGCGGCCCAGCTCGGCGCACTCGGCGGGGGTGGTGCGCATCAGGGTGACCTGCGGGTTGTGCTGGTAGAATGTCCGGCCGGCGAAGCGCGCGGGGACGGAGGCGGGCTCGCCGAAGTTCACCATGTCGAGGCAGCCCGGGGTCACGATCGCGGGCACGCCCGCGGCCGCGGCGTCGAGGCGCTCCGGCCCGGCGGTGAGCACGCCCCCGACCAGCTCGTCGGCCCACTCGGTGGTGGTGACATCGAGCACGCCGGCGACAAGCCCGCTGGCGATGAGCGCCTCCATCGCGCGACCGCCGTTGCCGGTGGCGGCGAAGGTGAGCACCTCGTAACCGGCCGCCTCGAGGAGACGCCGCGCCTCGGTGACGCAGGCGGTGGTGTTGCCGAACATGCTCGCGACAATGAGCGGACGCTCGCCCCCCGCCGGGGCGGCCGCGCGGGCGGCGGCGGCCTCCGTCATCCCGCAGATCGCCCCCGCCGCGTTGCGGAAGATCACGCGCGACACGCGGTTGAGGCCGGCGACGTCGACCACCGCGGGGAGCATCGCGAGGTCGGTGGTGCCCACGTACGGCGCGGTCTGGCCGCTCGCGAGGGTCGACACCATCAGCTTGGGAAACCCGATGGGCAGGGCGCGCATCCCCGCGGTGGCGATCGCGGTGCCGCCGCCGCCGCCGAGGGAGATGACGCCGTGGATGCGGCCCGCGGCCGCGAGCTCGGCGAGGATCGCCGCGGCGCCGCGCCCCATCAGGGCGACGCATTCCCCGCGGTCGCGCCGCGCGAGCACCTCGCGCCAGTCCGCGCCGCCCCGCGTGGCCACGTCGGCGGCCGTGATGTCCGGGGCGACCGCGGGTTCGCCGAGCGAGCCGACGTTGACGAGCAGCGCGGTGTGGCCGCGGGCGCGGATGCAGTCCGCCACGAAGGCGTGTTCGGGGCCCTTGGTGTCGAGGGTGCCGAGGACGGCGATGGTGGGCATGGGGTGCGGGGGGTGGAGTCAGCGTGGTGGGCCGGGGCGCGCGCTTCGATCCCGGAATGCGGTCTTCACTCCGGAACGGGCGGCTGCCAGCGCACGAGGGGTTGGCGGCCGGGCACGTAGAGCGGGTGGCGCGGGTGACCTTCGCGGGTGGTGCCGAGGCACCAGAGGTCGTGGCCGGCGAGGAGGCGCACCACGGCTTCCGCGCGGGACTGGTGCACGCCGCTCACGCCCCACGCGGCGACGACGCGGCCGCAGCGGGCGGCCGCCCGCAGCAGCTGGGCGTCGTTCTCCGGGCCCACGGGATCGGGGTGGGCACGCATCTCCTCGGGGTAGGGCGTGCGCAGGCCGAACAGGTTCGCCATCCAGAAGCCGTCGAAGCCCTCGCGCCGCGAGAAGGCCGCGATCCGCGTCAGGGTCGGGTCCAGCTGGCGCTCGTCCGCCGTGCTCGGGTTGAGCCCGATCCAGAGGATCAGCCGGTCGCCGAACAGCGGGGTCCAGCGGTGGATGAGGGCGTAGCGGTGCCGGCGGTCCGGCGAGAAGTGGCACTCGTTGTCCATCGCTCAGCTGAGGATCTCGCGCAGGGTGTCCAGGTCGAGGGGCGGGGCGGACTCCCCGTCGGGCACGACGGCGCCGGCGAGGGCGGCCTTCTCGGCCTGCAGGCGGCGGATCTTCTCCTCGACCGTCCCGCGCGCCACCAGCCGGTAGGCCATCACGGGTTCCGTCTGCCCGATGCGGTGGGTGCGGTCGATCGCCTGTGCCTCGACCGCCGGGTTCCACCAGGGGTCGAAGAGGAACACGTAGCTCGCCGCGGTCAGGTTCAGGCCGAAGCCCGCCGCCTTGAGCGAGAGCAGGAACACCAGCGGCTCCGCGCTTTCCTGGAACCGGCGCACCAGGGAGTCCCGGTCCTCCGTGCGGCCGGTGAGCAGCAGGTGCGGGATGCCGTCCGCGGCGAGGCGTTCCCGGAGCAGCTCGAGCATTTCCACGAACTGGCTGAAGACGAGGACGGGGTGGCCTTCCTCGCGCAGTTCCTCCAACTGCTCGACGAGCGCCTCCAGTTTCGCCGAGGGGGCGCCGCGCAGGGCGGGGTCGGCCAGCCCGGGGTGGCAGCAGATCTGGCGCAGGCGGGTGAGGCTCGCGAGGACGTTGAAGCGCACGCGGTCGAGCGCGGCCGGGGTCTGGGCGCCGAGGAGCTGGGCGCGCGCGCGCTTGAGCTCGGCCTGGTAGAGGCGCAGTTGCTCGCCCTCGAGGTCGACGATGAGGTCGTTCTCGGTCCGCGGGGGCAGGTCCGCGGCGACCTGGGCCTTGGTGCGGCGCAGGAGGAACGGGCGCACGCGGGCCCGGAGGCGGGCGGGCGCCCCGGGATCGCCCGGCGGGTGCTGCCGGCGGAACGCGGCCTGGCTGCCGAGCACGCCCGGCAGGGCAAAGGCGCAGAGGCTCCAGAGGTCGAGGAGCCGATTCTCGACCGGCGTGCCAGTGAGGATCAGGCGGTGGTCGGCGTCGAGGGCCCGCGCCGCCTGCGCCACCCGCGCGGCCGGGTTCTTGATGAACTGCGCCTCGTCGAGGATCACCGCGTGCCAGCGCCGCGCCGCGAAGGCCGCCGCGCCGAGGCGCAGCTGGGTGTAGTTGGCCAGCAAAATCCCGGGGCCGGGGGGCGGCTCCACGTCGCCGCCCGCCTCGTGCCGGCGGGTGGCGAGCGACGGGGCGAAGCGCGCCGTCTCCGCCTCCCAGTTGCCCACCACGGACTTGGGGCAGACGACGAGCGCCCGCAGCGGTTCGCCCGCGGGCTGGCGCTCGGCCAACCAGAGGAGCCAGGCGAGGGCCTGCAGGGTCTTGCCGAGACCCATGTCGTCCGCGAGCAGGGCGCCGAGGCGGTTCGCCGCCAGGAACGCGAGGAAGTGAAACCCCTCCAGCTGGTAGGGCCGGAGGGCGGCGCGCAGGCCCGCGGGACAGGGCGGCGGCGGCGGGGCCGTGAGGGCCTCGACCCGCTGGCGCAACCGCGCCGAGAGTTCCGCGGGCAGGCGTTCCGCGATCGCGCCCCGGCCGAGCTGCAGCGCGTGCAGCCGCACCGTTTCGCCCTCGAGGGCCGCCGCGCCCGCGCCGGCCGCCGGCAGGCCCGCCTCTGCCAAGGCCGCCTCCGCCCCGGCGTCGACGCTGACCTCGAGGCGCCGCCACCCCTTGCCCGGCAGGCGCACCAGCTTGCCGCCCGCCCGCAGCAGCAGCGCCAGCTCCGCGCGGGTCAGGCTCGCGTCCTCGGGCTTCAGCACCAGCGCGAGGTCGAACCAGTCCCGCCCCTCCCCCGCCTCCTCCAGGTTGAATTCCACCCGCGCCCGCACGGGGCCCTCGAGGATCCCCTGCACCTCCGGGTCCGCCCACACCTTCACCTCCCGCGGCAACCGCTCCCGCCAGAGGGCCAGGCGTTCCGGCAGATCGGCGCCGAGCCGGGAGGCCCACGCCTGCTCGACGGGATCGAAGAACAGGCCCAGCGCCAGGGTCTGGCGCACCACGAGATCGGGGAGCGCCGGGTCCAGCGCGAACAACCGGTCGCCCTGGGTCGCGGTGGGGCCGAGCGCGCGCCAGCCCTGCAGGGTCCAGTCCGTCCGCACCGGCGGGCGCTCCGCCTCGGCCCAGATCCGCAGCAGCAGGCGTTCGCCGCCCGCGAGGGCGGCCCCGAGGGTGACCTCGACCCGGGCGCCGAGGGCGACCAACTCGACGCGGGCGCCGAGCGCGGGCGGGAGGGCGACGTGCGCCTCCCGGAAGGCGAGGAGCAGCGCGGGGTCCTCGGCGACGGCGGGCGGGAGGAGCGCGGCCGCGGCCGAAGCGCCGTCGAGCGCCGGCGGGCCCTCGTGCACGTCGGAATCCAGCAGGTAATAGGCGGGGTGGCCCGGCAGGTGCAGGGCGCCGGGCGGCACGGGCCGGCCGGCGGCGTCCTCGAGGATCAGCCGGTAATCGGTTTCGCCTGGTTCCGGGGCCACCAGCCGCCGGCGCAGGGGCTCGGGGGCGAAGCGCAGGGGCCGGCCGGCGGCGTCGGTCACCTTCTCCCGCGCGCGCGGGTGGCGCAGGACCGCGTGCAGCCACGCGGCCTCCTGCCGTTGGCCGAGGCTGGGGCTCGGGCGGCCGTGATCCGCGACGTGGCGCCGCAGCAGGGCGAGCAGGACGGCGGTGCCCGCGTCGAGGTCGGTCTCGAACCAGCGCTCCGCGCCGCCGGGCGCGACCAAGGTGCGCCAGACGTTGCGCCAGGCGCCGCCCTCGGCCGGGCAGCTTTCGACGGCGAAGAGGCCGGGGCCCACCCGGATCCGCAGGGGCCCGGTCGGAACGGCCCCGGGCAGCGATTCCCGGGGCGGGGGCGTGCCGGGGGCGAGCCGTTCGCGCCAGCGGGCCACGGTGGCGCGCCGCATTTCCTCCGCGCCGCGCCCGGCCGCGGACCCGGCAGCGCCGCCGGCGCCGGGCAAGTCGGGCCGCGACGTCGCGGGGGATGGCCGGCCCTCCTCCGGTTCCGCCGGAGACCCCTCGCCGGCGGCGACCGGCGCCAACCGGCCCAGCCAGGCCAGCCCCAGCGCGTGCAGGTGCTTGCAGCGGCTGCCGAGCGGGCAGGTGCAGACGCCCATCCAGTGGTTGCCCGCCCGCTGCAGCCGCACCGCGTACAGGCGCTCGCCCCGCACCGAACCCTCGACCTCCCGCTCGGAGCGCCGCGCCACGGACTCCACTTTGCCCCGGCGCGCGTAGTCGAGGCCCCGCTCCCGCGTGACCCGCGGCATCGCCTCGAGGTACCGGCGCAGGGCCGGCGCGGCATCCGGCGAGTCGACGGTGGAGGGGGACATCGGGGCAGCGAAACGCCGCCGCCGCCCGGGAGCAAGCTGCCCGCGGCCCGCCGCCCGCATCTCCGCCTTGAACCCGCCCCGGCCGTCTGCTTCCTCGGGCGGATGCCGCGGAAGAATCCGTTGTCCGACGAAGCCCTCGAGCGCATCGCGGGGCGCTTCGCCGTGCTGGCCGAGCCGATGCGGCTGCGGCTGCTTCAGGCGCTCTTTGACGGTGAACGCCACGTCGGCGCCCTCGTCGCTGCCACCGGCGGTTCCCAGGCCAACATCACCCGCCACCTCCAGCGGCTTACCCGCGCCAACATCCTGGCGCGCCGCCGTCAGGGCCTGCTCGTGTTCCATCGCATCGCGGACCCGACGATCTTTCCCCTCTGCGAGCTGGTCTGCGGCAGCCTCGACCGCACCCGTCCCCGGCCCGCCAAGAAACCCGCCCCCCGCGGCTGAGGCCCCGGGATCGCTGGCGGCGCGGCGCCTGCCTCAGCGGTCGACGAAGGCTGGTTCGAACCCCGGCGCCGCCGCCGGCACGCCCGTCGCGAGCGGGTAGCGGTACAGTCGCCCCTCGTAGTTGCGCAGCACGATCGCCTCGTCATCCACCGACTCCACGTAGTCCGGGTTGAGCGGCACCTTCCCGCCGCCGCCCGGCGCGTCGATCACGAACTGCGGCACCGCGTACCCCGTGGTGTGCCCGCGCAGCGCCTGAATGATCTCGATCCCCTTGCGGACGCTCGCCTTGAAGTGCGCGCCCCCGGTGATCAGATCCATCTGGTAGAGGTAGTAGGGCCGCACGCGCATCCGCAGCAGCCGGTGCACGAGCGCCTTCATCACGTCGACGTCGTCGTTTATGCCCCGCAGCAGCACGCTCTGGTTGCCCAGCGGCACCCCGGCGAACGCCAGCCGCTCGCACGCCGCCCGCAGGTCCGCGGTGCACTCGCGCGGATGGTTCACGTGGATGCTCATCCACACCGGCCCGTGCCGGCGCAGGATGCCGCACAGTTCCGGCGTGATGCGTTGCGGCAGGAACACCGGGATCCGCGAGCCGATCCGGATGAACTCCACGTGCGGGATCGCCCGCAGCCGCGAGAGCAGGTGCTCCAGCTTCGCGTCCGACAGCAGCAGGGGATCGCCGCCCGACAGCAGGACGTCCCGGATCTCCGGGTGGGCCGCGATGTAGCGCAGGCCCTCCTCGTACTCCGGGTGAAAATTGTAGTCCTGCGCGTTGGAGACCAGCCGGCTCCGCGTGCAGTAGCGGCAGTACGCGGCGCAGCGGTCCGTCACCAAAAACAGCACCCGGTCCGGGTACCGGTGGACGAGGCCCGAGACGGGTGAGTGTTCGTCCTCCCCCAGCGAGTCCAGCATTTCCCCCTCGGAGATGACCTGCTCGGCGGCCCGCGGGATGACCTGCTTGCGGATGGGGCAATCCGGGTCCTGCCGGTCGATCAGGTTGAAGAAGTAGGGGGTGATCGCGAGGGCCAGCTTCCGGTTCGCGTGCTCGCACCCGGCGTGCTCGTCCGGCGTCAGCTCCATCAGCTTTTCCAGCTGCGCCGTGGTGGTGAGGCGGTTCTTCAACTGCCACGTCCAATCGCGCCAGGTTTCCGCCGGGAGGTGCTGCCAGAGGCCCTGTCCCTCGGCCCAGACGGCGCGGTCTTCAGTGTAAGGCATTGTCGGGGCAGAGCCTTAGGACGGGGCCCGTGGGTGTCAAACAACCCGCCGCAAATCGCCGCGGGGCCCAAGATTTGCCCGAAACCACTTGGCACGCCCGAAGCGACCGTTTTTCGTTCGCCTTTAATGTCCTCGCCGAAACCCGCCCTCCTCGCGCTCGAAGACGGTTCCCTGTTCCGTGGCCGCGCCTTCGGCGCCGACGCCACCGTCGCCGGCGAGTGCGTGTTCAACACCTCGATGACCGGTTACCAGGAGATCCTCACGGACCCCTCCTACTGCGGCCAGATCGTCACGATGACGGCCGTCCAGATCGGCAACTACGGGATCAACGAGGAGGACAATGAGGCCGCCGCCCCGCGCTGCACCGGCTTCGTGGTCCGGGAGCTCTCGCCGGTGGTCAGCAATTGGCGCAGCCGCCTCTCCTTGGGCGACTACCTCGCCCGGCACGGCATCCCGGGGATCAGCGACGTCGACACCCGGGCGCTGACGAAGAAGCTGCGGGTGGACGGCGCGATGAAGTGCTGCCTGAGCACGCGGCCGATCGCCGACGCCGAGGCCATTGCCCTCGCGCGCGGCTGGCGCGATATGGCGGGCACCGACTACGTGCGGGAGGTCACCTGTGCGGCGCCCTACGCGTGGCCCTCGGTGGACCGCGGCAACCTGCCGTACCTGCCGGTGGGCACGACGATGAACCTGCCGGCCACGCCGGCCCGCCGGTTCCGGGTCGCGGCCTTCGATTACGGCGCGAAGTTCAGCATCTTCCGCAAGCTGGCCCACCACGGCTTCGACGTGCAGGTGTTCCCCGCCACCACGCCGCCCGAGGCGGTGCGCGAGCACCGGCCGGATGCCATCTTCCTCTCCAACGGCCCCGGCGATCCCGCCGCCCTGCCGTACATCCATCACACGGTCACCAACCTGCTGCCCGATTTCCCGATGTTCGGGATCTGCCTCGGACACCAGATGCTGACCCACGCCCTCGGCGGCACCACCTTCAAGCTCAAGTTCGGCCACCGCGGCGGCAACCAGCCGGTCCAGAACCTCGAGACCGGGCGCGTCTCGATCACCGCCCAGAACCACGGCTTCGCCACCGACCCGAAGTCGATCGAGCAGCGCGGCGCCCGGATCACCGAGATCAACCTCAACGACCGCACGGTCGAGGGGCTCCGGCACAACACGCTCCCCGTGTTCAGCGTCCAGTACCACCCCGAGGCCGCCCCCGGTCCGAACGACGCGGATCCGCTCTTCGTCGACTTCTACCGGATGGTGGAGGCGCGCCAGGCCGGCAAGATCTGAGCCGGTTGTCCGGTGTGGCCGCGGCGGCAGCCGCGGATCGCGATCGAAAGGCTGGGTGTCCCGCGGGGGACCTCTCTCCGGCGGTAGGGGTTTTCGTTGGCATCCGCGGCAACTGCCGCGGCCACATCGGTCCGCCGCGCGCGGTCAGACCTCGTCGAATTTCCGCGCGAACAGGGCCTCGAGCTCCGCGAGGAGCGCGGTGGCGTCGGCGCCGGTGGCGATGAAGCGCACCTTCGCGCCCTTGCCCGCCGCCAGCATCATCAGGCCCATGATGCTCTTGCCGTTCACCTGCTCCTCGTCCTTTTCGACCATCACCTCGGCGCGGAACTTGTTGGTGATGCGCACGATCATCGCCGCCGGGCGGGCGTGAATGCCCATCTTGTTCTGCACGACCAACTCCCGGGTGAGGGGAGTGGTGGTCGGGCTGGCGTTGGCTTGGCTCATGTGGTTCGAACGGGCCGAGCAAAATCCCGTCCGCCTCCCCGGCTTGCAACCCAAAAACCCGGCGCCAGCGTCCCGCCCATGCCGCCCGCCACCGCGATCATCGTGCCGTGCCGTCTCGAATCGACGCGTTTCCCGCGCAAACTCCTGCACCCGATCCGCGGCAAGCCCCTCCTCCGCTGGGTCGCCGAACGCATCGCCGCCGAGGCGCCCGAGTTCCCCCTCTACTTCGCGGTGGATGACCCCCTCCTCGCCGACTGCGTCACCGCCGCTGGTTTCCAGGCCCTGCCCACCAGCGTGGCCCACCAAAGCGGCACGGACCGCCTGGCGGAGGCCAACCGCCGGATCGGCGCCCGGCACGTGATCAACGTCCAGGCCGACGAACCGCTGGTCTCCGGCGCCCAGATCCGCGCCCTCGCCGCCCTGCTGGCTGGGGGCGCCCCGATGGCGACGCTCGCCACCCCGTTCCGCACCGCGGCTGATTTCCTCAACCCGAACCAGGTCAAGGTGGTCCTCGGTGCGTGGCCGGCCGGCCGCGCTGGCGCCGTGGGGCGCCGCGCACTCTACTTCTCCCGTTCCCCGCTGCCGTATGCCCGCGACCTGCAGGGCCGCGTCGATGACGCCTGGGTGGCGAGTCAGCCCTGTTTCCGGCACCTCGGGTTGTATGCGTACGACGCCGGCCTGCTCGACCGATTCGCCTCGCTGCCGCCCGGGCAACTGGAGCGGATTGAGAAGCTCGAGCAGTTGCGCGTGCTCGAGAACGGCCTCGAGATCGCATGCGACCTCACGGAGGACCCGACCATCGGGGTCGACACCCCCGAGGACGCGGTCCGGTTCGAAGCGGCCCTCGGGCGCTGAGGGGTTGATCGAACGGGCCGCGGCCCTGAGCTCCGTCGAAGGGGCCTGTCGAAACCTCAGAACGTCCCCTTGAGGCCGATCATCCAGAGCGAGCCGAACTCGGTGCGCTGGCGGAAGCGTGCCACGAGGGGGGTGCTTGGCCCGTAGACCTTGATGTCGTCGGGCGCGTCGCCGATGTTCCGCAGGTTGGCGAACACCGCGACGTTCCGGCGGAGGTTGTATTCCCCGCCCACGTCCACGTAGAGGCGCTTCGACCACCAGGTGAAGGTGCCCGGCTCGATGCTGGCCCCGTTGGCGATCGCCGCGCGGCGCTGGGCCCCGCGGTAATTCCAGTTGGCCCGCAGCGAAAGCTTCTCGCGCGTGAAGCTGAAACCCCAGTTCGCCGTCCGCGGCACGAAGCCCGGGAAGGTCGCGGCCGCCGGCCCCAGGAGCCGCTGCGCGCTGCCGTTGGCGTACACCTGGATGCCCCGCGCCCAAGCCGGCAGGAAGGTCAGCGGCTGGCGGTAGTTGAAGGTGATCCCCTGCATCCGCACCGTGCGGTCGAGGTTGGTCTGGGTCACGACCGGGTACTGGCCGTAGACCGTCGGGTTGAGGTCGTAGAGCTCGAGGAACTCCGGCGTGGCGGCGATCGTGGTGCTCCCGAAGAAGTCCTCGAAGTCGCGGCGGAAGGCGCCCACCGAGACCTGGCCGACGCCCTGCAGGTAGTACTCCAGCCGCACGTTCACCGCCCGGGCCGTCCACGGCTTGATGCCGATGTTGCTGATGGTGATCTGGTCGTTCGGCGAGGGATTTTCCGGGTCCGGCAGCGTGACGCCGCCCGCGTACTGGTTGAAGTCGGGCCGGCCGACCGAGGTGGACCAGGAGGCGCGCGCGATCAGGTCCTCGCGCACGTTGAAGCTCGCGTTCAGGCTCGGGAACCAGCGCAGGTACTCCTTCTCGGCGGTGAAGCCGCGGTCGAGGAAGGTGAGGCGCGAGAACTCGAGGGTGTTGGCCGGGGCGATCGCGATGGGGCGGCCGTTGGCGCCGAGCACCGGGCGACCCTGCGCGTCGCGCTGCACGTTGCGGTTCGGGTCGGTGAGCGGACCCTGCGCGGACACGTTGGTCTGCTCGGCGCGGACGCCGCCGGTGAAGCGCAGGCGGTTGCCGAGCAGGCCGAGGTCCGCGCGCAGGTAGGCGGCCGACACCAGCTCCTCCGCCCACTTGGAGTTGGTCACCAGGTTGCGGTAGTTGGTGTTGGCGTTGGTCGTGAAGTACGTCGGATTGTCGAGGTAATGCCGGTAGAGCAGCTCGCTGCTCACCCCCTCGATTCGCGGGAAGCCATAGGGCGCGATGCGGCTCGAGAAGCTCGGGTCGAGGAACGGCTTCGGCCGGTCATCGCCCCCCGGGGTGACGGTCGTGCTGGCGACGCCGTCGCGGCCGACGTAGGTGAAGTTCGGGAGGAAGAGGCGCTGGTCGCGCGCGGCCTGGCGGAAGTCGAGGCCCGCCTTGAGCGTCAGCGGCAGCGGGCCGCGGAAGGCGCGGCGGGCATTGGCGTACAGGGTGTGCTTCACGTCGTCGGTCGAGCGCTCGTTGCCCGAGGTCGCCGTCAGCGCGTAGGTGTCCAGCACGTAGGGGTCGACCGGCTGGCCGGCGGCGTCGGTCACGGTGACCGCGCCCGGGCGCAGGTAGAAGTTGTCCGCAAAGGAGACGGTGACGCCGGTGCGGCGCGAGGTGGTGGTTTCGAAGATCCCCGCGCGGAGGGTGTTGCTGCGGTTGCGGGCGCGGGAGAGGGCGAGGCCCGACTCGAGGCGCCATTCGGGGCCGTCGTGCCGCCAGGTGAGCGACGGCATGTAGGTCCAGTTCATCCGGGAGTTGCCGGTGGAGACGACCTGGATGTTGCCCTGGCCGGCGGCGCCGCGGGTGTGGGTGAGGCTGAAGTCACCGGGGTTCACGCGGCCGACCTCGAACGTGAGGGCGTTGTGGTTGATCATCACGTCGAACGTCGACGCCTGGAAGGAGAGCGAGAGGCGGTCGTAGGGGGCGGGTTTCCAGTCGACGGTGAAGCCGAGCGAGGAGCGCTTGGTGTCCTTGCCGCTGTTGCGGACCTGAAAGGAGGTCAGGTATGGCCGGTCGAAGGTCGTGTGGGGGTAAGCCACCCCGTTGGTGGCCGCCTGGGTGCCGCGCCACGTGTTCTGGGCGAGGGGTTCGCCCGAGTACTGGCGGTTGAAGCCGCCCGAGAGGGTGAAGCCGAAGGTGCGGCTGACGGGGTTGACGTGGGAAAAATCGAGGCCCGGGTGGATCTTGCGGGTCGGGTGGCGGGGGGCGGGCGTGCGGTCCCAGTCGCGCGCATTGTCGCGGAAGAGGACGTAGGTGCTGAAGGTGGACTGCGGCCGGGAACGTTCAAAGGAGCTGCGGGGCACCATGTTCACGGAGCCGGCGAGCGCGTTGCCCTCGGAGTCCGGGGTGGGGGAGAACTCCACCTCGACGCGGGAGAGGTTGTTGATGGCGACCTGGTCGAGGCCGACGCTGCGGTTGGTGCCGCCGCCGCCCCCGCCGACCGCGCTGGCGAGGCTGAAGCCGGCGATGGTCACGGGCACGTAGTCGCCGGGCACGCCGTTGAGCGAGACCTCGCGCGCGTTGCCGCCGGCGTAGTCGATGTTCACGCCGGGCAGGAATTTCAGGAACTCGGCCACGTTGCCCTCGGCCACGTCGCCGAACTCATCCACCGCGACGACGTTCTTGATGTTGGGCGCGAAGCGCTGCTCGTTGATCGCGAGGGCGGCGCCGCTCATCTCGCGCGCGGTGGCCACCACGAACTGGTCGAGTCGGATCGGTCCGCCGGCGTCGACCCCGGCCGGGGCGAGCTGGAAGTCCGCCACCGCGCTGGCGCCGGGGCCAACCTGCGCGCTGACCGTCTGTGCCGGCAGGCCGGTGTAAAAGGCGCGCACCCGCGCGGTCCCGGCGGGGACGTCGTTCAGGCGGTAGGCGCCCTCCGCGTTGGTGGCGGTCTCCAGCGCGGTGCCCTCGACCGTGAGGCGCACGCCCTCGAGGTAGGCGCCGGTGACGGCGTGCGTCACGCGGCCCTGCAGCGTGCCGGTGGCCGGCTGGGCGGCGGCGCGGGGCAAGGTCGCGGTGAGGAGGAGGAGCAGGGTGGAGAGGGCCGGCAGCAGGCGCAGGGTCAGGTTCATGGCAGCAGGGGGGTGACGCGGAAGATGAACGAGGGGTCCGGCCGTTGGCCAGTCCGCGCTGTGGCCGCAGTGCTGTGGCCGCGGCCGTTGCCGCGGAAGGACGACCGGCGTCGCGGCGGCGCGGAGATGAAACGCCCGAACCCGTTCGGTGAGGCCCCGCGGGGAATCGGGGGCCGCATCAGGCTGGCAACGAGATGAGATCCCTGCCCTGCAGGCCAAACAAGGGGGCCGCGGCCAGGAAGTGGCGGTCGTGGGAGAAGACCTCCGCGAATCCATTTTCGGCGGCGCACGCCAGATGCAGTCCATCCGCCGCGCGGAGGAACGCGTGTTTTGGCGCGGAGTCCAGGACGCGCTCCAAGCGTTCCCGGACCGCCTCGTCGAGCGGAAGCCAGACGAACAGCCCCGCCTCCCGGTCAGCCGAGAATTGCCGGCGGGCCGCCTGATAGCTCTCCGGGTCAAGGCCACGCTCCCGGAAGGCCCGGTGCAGCGCGGTCACGACCTCGGCCTGGGCATGCCACGCCGCACAGATTGCCGCGCGGCTCTCGGCATATTCCCGGACCGACGCGAAGCCAGCATCCTCGAGGTAGAGCCGGACGAGGTAGCTGGTATCGAAAAACGCGGTTTCAGCGGGCATCGCGGTCATCCGAAATCAGGGCCGTGACATCGCGGTCGCCGGCGGACGGGCGGAGGGCGCCCTTCCGGCGGGCGGCCTCGAACTCGGGCAGCAGTTTCCGGCGGTCGCGCACCGTGGGCGCCGGAGTTTTCCCGGCGGCTGCCGGGATTCCGAGGCTATCGCTTAAGGCCTCGATCATCATATCCTTAAGCGTAATGCCCCGTTCCACCGCGCGGAGCTTGGCTCTCTTGTACAGCGGTTCGGGGAGATCGATCGTCGTTTTCATTGGGCCATATTTACGGGAACGCGGGAAACCGTCAATCCGTGCTGCCGTTCGAAGTTAGACGACTGCGTCGGACGCTGAGGCCATTTCCGCCCTCCGCCGGCCTCTCTGCAAAGGGCTCCGGGGCCTACCCCAGCGGTCGGCGTGCCAGGCTGGGGTTGAGCTCCCGGCGGGCAATCGCCCGAAGTAACGCCCCATTATTCATACCGAAATTGCGCGGTCGCCGCGCAACCGCTCTTCGCGACCAAGCGCACCCAGTGGGCGGAGTAGCCTTCAGGGAAAACGTGGGTCAGCGGCTGGCCGGGTGTAACGCTGAAGCGCCGATAGTCGTGCCATTGACCGCTCGCGTAGAAGTCGACCTGCACCGTGAACTCCACGGGGTGCGGGGCGTCGTGGGAAAGCGTGAGCGTCTTACGATCGTAGCCCGTCATAAGGTACGCGTCGCTGGGCGCATCGGCCTGCACCACCGTGTCTTTCCACGGACCACCACTGCCGCGCGGAGCGCCGAGTTTCCAAAGATCGTCGATGGCGCCGAACCACAGCGCCGGCCCGCCGGGAGCGGCACGGAAAACGTGGCCGTCAGGCGCGGCGTCGGCGCGGACACCGCTGAGCACGACCAGGCCACGATGCGTGCAGAAGTCGGTGATGCGACGATGGTGAGTCGCGACGGGCTTCATGCGCTGGAAATCGGGCATGTTGCGCTGGCCAGCGGGCGAGGTGCCCCCGCGCGGCACCTCGTAGAAGGTGCCGTGAAAGTTCGCGAGGTAACGCTCTTGGATCAGCTCACGGACGCCCCGCGACGCGGGCGCCGCACTGAGCGCGGCCTCACCCTTGGGGATACGGAAACGCTGCCCATCGTGACGCGTGACGATGATGGAGGCGGCGTCCTCGGTGAACCCGTTGCTCAAGGCGTGGCTCTCGCGGAGTTTGTCCGCCTCGGTGGGCAGGTCGGTGGCGTGAAACGCGAGCTGCTCGTCGATTTCGTAGTAGCGGCCGTCGCCGGCGAGGAATTGCAGATTCCGCGTCGGAAATCCCTGGCGCACGATCCCAGCCATCGGGTCCCCGGCCGCGGCGGGCGCGAGGCCCGCGAAGAGGGCGGCTTCATTGACCGCAGCGGGACGAGGCGTGCTGACATGCAGGTAGGCCGTCGCAACCGTCTCGCGGTCCACGGAGACCCGCAGCCACTCGGCGGCGAGCGCCGTGGGCAAAATCACGGGCACGTAGCCACGGGCGGGCACGTTCACCGCCCGGAACTGCCTCCACCGGCCATCCCCGCGTTCGTCCACCTCGAGCGTGAAGGTGACGGCCTGTGCTCCCTGGTGCGCCAGGTGGACGGTGCGGTTCGCGTAGCCCCCGATCAGGAATGGCTCGCTGGGCGCCCCTGCGTTCACCGGATCATCGACCCACACGCCGCCGAAGCCGGCACGCGGTCCCCAGGACCTTAGCGCATCGGCGTCGAGGAACTGGAGGTTCGAATTGGGCTGGCCGGGAACGTTGAACGGAATGCCGTGCACCGACGTGGCCTGCTGGCTGATGACCAGCCGGCCCTGCCACGGCGCCATGTCCGTGATGGTCACGAGGCTCGAAGCAAACGGACGCAGGCCGCCGGTCTGGCCGGGGCGGAAGTTCGCGGGGAACTCATAGAGTCCGTTGTGGAGAAACATGAGTCGACGACCGTCCCCGATGGGGTTGATGCGCGGCCACTCGGTATTGGAACCGTGCACGCCGTCGGCGGAGTAGCTGGCCTTGGGCACACGGTAGCGGGTCCACGGGCCGGCCTTTTCGCGCACTTGAACGAAAGCCGAGCGAAGATCCCAGCCCAGGGCCCACACCGGCTCGTCATCACTCGTCGCGCCCGTGATGCCTCCGGGGCCGGTGAGGTCGAGATGCTGGCGGCGAGAGACCACGGTCCAGTGCTTCCCATCCCATTCGGCGAGACTGCCGAGGTCCTCACTGACTCCGCGCCACAGCGTCTGGCCGTCAGCGCGCGGCGCCGCCCGCGGGGTTCGTGGGGCCTGCAGGTATTGGGTCGTCAGATCTTCCGTCAGTTGTTTCGTCGCCGCGCTCGTGTAATCGACCTTCCAGAAGGGCGAGGGCGCGGGTTCCTCGCCGTTGCCGGCGATGAAGTAACGTCCCTGGGCCGTCCAGGCGCCCTTGTAGTGCCACCCCTCCACCGGCTTTTTGAACCGTTCGGTGACCGCCAACGTATGGACATCGACCTCGTAGACTGCGCCTTCCTGCGTGAGGTAGAGAACCTTGTTCGCGGGGTCGGTGAGGTGACGGGCGAGAGCGGTGAGGCGACCGGGAAGTTTGTCGCGGGGAATGACGCGGACCTTTCCAGCTGCGTCCACGGCGTAGCAACCGATGAAGAGTTGCTGCGACTCGCGGTGGATCATGCGGCAGGCGTGCGTGCCACCGACGCTCTCGGGCCGAATCTCCAGCGTGAAGTCGGGCGATACGGTGAAGAGCTTGTCGTTCCCCTTGCCGAGATCGTGCGAGGTGTAGGTCATGCTCCACAGCTTTCCCGCCCAGGGCACGACGGCGCCGAGGCCGTTTTCCATGGCTGGTCTGCCCCGGCTGGGGTCCGAATTGAAGACCGTGAGATGCGGATAGATGCCGGAGACGCTGAGGGGATTCGCCGCGACGGATGGCTGGGTAACCGCGAGCGCGGCACTCAAGGCGGCGAAGAATGAAAATCCGGGGCCGGATGCGTTCATGATGGGTAAGGATGCATGGTCCCAAGCGATGTCGGGTGGAAAAGCGCTCCCGTACGAAAAGTACTTCCGAAGCGGTCCGGCAAGGGCCGCGTCCAAGGGGTCATGTCCGGGCGCAGCAGGCCGACTGCCCCGTTGGACCGCCCCGGCGCGAACGGACCGGCGGCCGCGTGCCCCGCATTTCATCGACGCCGCTCGGTCAATTCATCGCAGGACAAAGGGCCTCCGCGACTCACCCTGCCTCCGCGCCGGCCCCCTGCCATTGACGCGCCCGATTTCCCCGACAGCCTCTGGGTAGTCCACTGCTCGTTTCTTCCGGCCTAAATCCATGAACGCTGTCGTCGAATCGGAACTCCGCACCCTTTCCCAAGCGGAACGCATCCTGCTCGTGGAGGAAATCTGGGATCGGATCGCGGCCGATCCCGCCGGGGTGACGATCCCGCCGGCGCAGCAGGCGGAACTTGATCGGCGTCTGGACGCCCTCGAGGCGAAACCCGATCCCGGCCGGCCGTGGGCGGAAGTGCGCGACGAATTGCTTCGCCGCTGATGCCGGCTCCGGTTCTTCCGCTCTCGGCGGCGGCCGCCGACTTGGTCGCCGCGCACGATTGGTATGAGCAACGGTCTCCCGGGCTCGGCAAGGATTTCGTGAGGATGGTCGATGCCGCGGTCGCCGGAATCGCGCGCAACCCCGAACTCTTTCCAGCGGTGCACCGCGGATTGCGGCGCGTGCTGATCCGCCGCTTTCCTTACGCTGTGTTCTACCGCATCGACCCGGACGCGATTCGGCTCATTGCCGTCCTCCACGCCCGGATGGACCTCCGCCGTCTCGCTGCACGTTCCGGCGATTGAAGAGGGCTGGCCGGCGGCGTCGGGCCGCAATGCGCAACCCCGGGTGTCGAGTCCAAGGAGTCATCTCTGGAATCAGGACACGGGCATCGCGCTTCCCCCGGCCGCTCACGCGGCGGAACGGTCCTGATTCCAGATATGACCCCTGAGCAGGCGGTGCTTCCCCACCGCACCTCAGCGGTGGGCGTGCCACTCGGGGGACGCGTACTGCTCCGTCAGCGCCTCGACCTCGCCCTCGGCGAACTCCGGCCAGGGCACGCGCGCGGCCTCCGCGCCGAGCAGGATCGCGAGCGCGGCGGTGAAGTCCTCCGTGAAACGCTCCCAGTCCACCGCGCCGCCCGACTCCGCCGCGGGCCGCCACACGGAACCCTGGAAGAGCAACCCGCGCTTGTTCCGCTTCTGGGCCGCCCCCGCGATCTTCGCGCCGGTGCCGGAATGGATCACGTCGTGCACCTCCGCCCGCTCGAAGCACACGCCCGCCGGGGTGTCCGCGGCCGGGTCCCGCGTCTCCTGGGTCACGGCGGGCACGCCCTGCGCCCGCAGACTCGCCGCCAGGGCCTCGTGCACCTCGCGGTAACTCTTGGTCGCCCGCATGTCCTCGAGCGGGTGGCCGCGCGGGATGACGAGCGCGAAGGTCCAGTCCTCGCGGTGGTCGACCACGCCCCCCCCGGTCGCCCGGCGGCAGAGTTCCGGCGTCTCGCCCGCCGGCAGCTGGGTGCGCACGAAGTCGAGCGCCTGCGAATATCCGAAGGTGAACGCGGGCCGGTGCCAGCCGTAGTTCCGGAAACGCGCCGCGGCGGCGTCGGGATACCGCTGCAACAGCAGGAAATCGACCGCCATGTTCTCGGCGGCGCCGCCGGTGCGGAAGGGGAGGAGATCGAGGCGCATCGCTCAGCCGAGGTACCAGGCCCGCGCCGCAGGAGGCACGTGCAAGCTTTCGAGGGCCGCGGCGAGGGGTTCCGGCTGCGTCCGCAGCCGCCCCGCGAGCGGCCGCAGGTCCAGTTCCAATCGCGCGGGGCGGCGGCGCGCGGCCTCCGCCTGGTCCGCGCGGGTGGTCCCGGCGAGCGGCGCCTGCTGCGGGGTCAGCTTGAAGTGCGCGCGAACGCGCTCCGCCAGCTCCAGCCGGGAGACGAGGTCCGTCCCCGCCCAGTGGCAGACGCCCCGCACGTCGCGGCGCTCACACAATTCCACCAGCACCTCCGCCAGATTGTCCGCCGTGCAGGGCTGCCGGAACTCGTCCGTGAACAGCCGCGGCGTGCGGCCCGCCGCCCAGTCGGCGAACAGCCGCTCGTGCAGGCTGCGTCCGCCCCCCGGGCTGTTGCCCAGCAGCAGCGGCGCACGCACGGTGACCGCGAACTCCGCCGCGGCCGCCGCCACGGCCTGCTCGGAGGCGAGCTTCTGCCGGCCGTAGAGGTTGATCGGTTCCGGCGGATCCCCCGCGGCGTACGCTCCCGCGGAAGTGCCGGGGAAGACCTGTTCCGAGGAGATGTGCACGAACCGCGCGCTGAGGTGGTGGGCCAGCCGCGCGAGCTGCGCCGGCAGGTCGACGTTCAACGCCTGCGCCAACGCCGGCTGCCGGTCGCACTCGTCAGGCGCGGAAACCGCCGCGCAGTTCACGATCGCGTCGGGAAAGTGCTCCAGGACGAGAGCGGTGACCGCCGCGGGATCGGACAGATCCACGGATAGCCGCGTCCGGAGCCCCGGGACGGGGTCCGCGTACCGGTGCGTGGTGCCGATGACGTGGTGGCCCCGACGTTCGGCGGCCTGGGCGAAGGCGGCTCCGACGAGCCCTGAGGCCCCGGTGAGGAAGAGCTTCATCGGCCCACCTCCGGCGGCAGGAACCAGCGCACCACCCAGCGCCGCCCGACGCGGGTCAGGGCGAGCGCGGAGGCCTTGCGCACGTGGAACACGACGGGGTCCGCCGTGCCGGTCACGAGTTGGGAGGCGAGGGCCGAGAGCTGCGGCTCGTGGCCGACGAGCGCGACCGGCCCCCGCGTGCGGGCCAGTCGCCGGGCGACGGCGGCGGGGTCGTCCTCCGGGGCGAGGCCCGTCTGTTCCCGGAGGGGTGCGCCGTGCGCCGCAGGGGCAAGCAGCGCCGCGGTTTCCCGGGCGCGGCGCAGGGTGCTGTGCCAGATTTCGGCGGGGGCGAACTCGCCGGTGGCGCGAAGCCGCCGGGCGAGGGCGCGGGCCTGCCGGCGGCCGCGCGGGCTCAGCCGGCGGGCCTCGTCCGGCACGGTATCCTCCGCGTGGGCGTGGCGGATCAGGTGCAGCTCCATCGCCGGTACTTCAGGGCGCGAGGCGTTCCACCGTCCAACCGTCCTGCTGCCGGCGGTAGCGGAGGCGGTCGTGCAGACGGCTGCGGCGGCCCTGCCAGAATTCCACGGTCTCCGGCACCACGCGCCAGCCGCCCCAGTGCGGCGGCATCGGCACCGCCTGCCCCTCGTGCCGCCGCTCGACGGCCTTGTAGCCTTCCTCGAGCACGCTGCGCGCGGGCACCAGGGCGCTCTGCTGCGAGACCCAGGCGGCGAGCTGGCTGGCGCGGGGGCGGGTGGCGAAGTAGGCCTCGCTCTCCTCGCGCGCCACCTTGGTCACCGCGCCCTCGATGATCACCTGACGCTCGATCGGGAACCACGGGAACACCAGAGTGGCCCGCGGGTTCGTGGCGAGCTCCCGCCCCTTGCGGCTCTCGTAATTCGTGTAGAAAACGAACCCCCGCCCATCGAGGCCCTTGAGGAGCACGGTCCGCGCCGAGGGCCGACCGTCGGCGCCGGCGGTCGCCAGCAGCATCGCGTTGGGCTCGGGCAGCTTCGCCGCCTCCGCTTCCTGGAACCATTTCTCAAACTGGCGGAACGGTTCGCGGGCGAGGTCCGCCTCGGCGAGGCCAGCGAGCGAGTATTCCTTCCGGAGGTCGGCGAGAGTCACGGCGCGACCGTGGTCCCGCCGGTGCGCGCTGTCAAAAGGCAACATGCCCGCGGGCTTGAAACGCGCCCGGATCACCCCGAGCTTCGGCGAAGCTGATGCATTTTTCCGCCGCCGCCATCACCGCCGAGGCCGAACGCCTGTTCCGGGCCCTCCTTTCCGTCGACTGCAACCCGGGCGCGCGGCCGTGGGATCTCGCACGCTGCCACGAGATCGCCCCGCTCACGCTCGAGATCAACGCCCGCAAGCGCGAGCGCGGCGCCGTCCTCCTCGCCCATTCCTACGTCGAGCCCGAGATCATCTACGGGGTCGCCGACCACCGCGGCGACTCCTACTTCCTCAGCCTGCGCGCCCGCGAGGCCCGCGCCCCCGAGATCGTCTTCGCCGGGGTCGTCTTCATGGCCGAGACGGCCAAGATCCTCTCCCCGTCCGCCCGCGTGCTGGTCCCCGATCCCGCCTCCGGCTGCTCCCTCGCCGACTCGATCACGCCCGCGGAGGTCCGCCGCCTGCGCGCCGCCTTTCCCGATGCCGCCGTCGTCTGCTACATCAACAGCACGGCCGGAGTGAAGGCTGAGTCCGACGTCTGCGTGACCTCCGGCAACGTCCACGCGATCATCGCCGCCCTGCCCGAGCGGCGGGTGATCTTCGTGCCGGACCGCCTGATGGGCGCGAACGTCCGCGACGAGCTGCGCCGCCAGGGGGTCGACAAGGAGATCATCACCTCGGACGGCACCTGCATGGTGCACGAGCAGTTCACGCCGGCGGACATCGCGGCCGCCCGCGCGCAGTTCCCCGGGCTCCGCGTGGTCGTGCACCCCGAGTGCACCCCGGAGGTGGTCGCCGCCGCCGACTTCACCGGCAGCACCGGCGCGATGATGCGCTACGTGCGCGCCACGCCCGCGCCGTACTACCTGCTGCTCACCGAGTGCGGCCTCGTCGGGCGCCTGCAGTCCGAGGAACCCGCCCGCCGCTTCATCGGGGGCTGCCGCCTCTGCCCCTACATGAAGCTCAACTCCCTCGAGAAGCTCCGCGACCTGCTCCGCGCCCCGCGGCCGGAGCAGATCGTCGAGGTGCCGGAAGACGTGCGGCTCCGCGCCGCCCGCTGCCTGGACCGGATGTTCGAACTCTCGCCCGCCGACTGATCCCGCCCCGATGCTCACCCCCCGCACCGAACTGCTGATCGACCTCGCCCTCGAGGAGGACCTGGGCCTCGGCGACCTCACCAGCCGCGCCCTGTTTCCTCCCAGCCACCGCAGCCGCGGCTGGATCGAGGCGCGGCAGGACCTCGTCGTCTGCGGCGTGGACATCGCCGCCCGCGTCTTCGCCCGCGTCGACCCCGCGCTGCGCGTCCGCCTGCGCGCCGCCGACGGCGATCGCCTCCGTTCCGGCGACCGGGTGCTTGAGGTCGCCGGCCCCACCGCCGCCCTGCTGGCCGCCGAGCGCACCGCCCTCAACTTCCTCCAGCGCCTCTCCGGCATCGCGACGCACGTCCGGGCCCACGTGGACCTCCTCGAGGGCACCGGGGTGCGCCTCGTCGACACCCGCAAGACGACGCCGGGCTGGCGGGCGCTCGAGAAGCACGCGGTCCGCTGCGGCGGCGGCGCCAACCACCGCTCCTCGCTCGGCGAGCACGTGTTGATCAAGGACAACCACCTCGCCGCCGCGGGTTCCCTGCGCCGCGCGGTGGCCCGGGCCCGCGCCGCCGCGCCCCACCTTTCCCGGATCGAGGTCGAGGTCACGACCCTCGCGGGCGTGCGTGCGGCCCTCGCCGCGGGGGCGGAGGTGATCCTGCTCGACAATTTCCCGCCGGACCGGGTGCGCGCCGCCGCGGCCCTCATCGCCGGGCGCGCCCGCGTCGAGGTCTCCGGGGGCGTCCGCCGCGAGACGCTGCGCGCCTACGCCCTGCCCGGGGTCGACGTGATCAGCGTCGGGGCGCTCACGCACTCGGCCCCGGCGGCCGACCTGAGCCTGACGGTCCCTCCGCGGGGACCCGCCGCCTGAGGCCACGGCGATGGAGATCATCGAAACCGACTGCCTCGTGATCGGCGCCGGCCTGGCCGGCGCGGCCTACGCCCTCCACGCCGCCCGCGCGGGCCGGCGGGTGGAATTGCTCGCGCTCGACGGCCCGTTGGTGGCGAACAGCGACTGGGCCCAGGGCGGCATCATCTACGAACCCGGCGATCCGGCCCGGCTGCGGGCGGACATCGTGGCCGCCAGCGACGGCACCGCGAACCCGGCCGCGGTGGAGCAACTGGTCCGCGAGGGGCCCGCGGCGGTGAAGGAGCTGCTGCTCGACGAACTCGGCATCGCCTTCGATCGCGACGCCGCCGGCGCCCTCGAGCTCGCCCGGGAGGGCGGCCACAGCGCGCGGCGCATCCTCCACGCCAAGGACCTCACCGGGCACGCCATCCTCGCCGCGGTCGCCGCGCGCGTGGACACCACGCCCGGCATCACCCGACGGGGCGGCTGGGTGGCCGTGGACCTGCTGACCCTGTCCCACAGCACCGACCTGGTGGCCGAGCGCTACGCCCCGCTGACCTGCTTCGGAGCCTACGTGCTGGATACCGCGACGGGCGTCGTGCGGGCGATCGTGGCCCGCCGCACGATTCTCGCCTCGGGTGGCCTGGGGCAGATTTTCCTCCATTCGACCAACCAGCCCGGGAGCGTGGGCCATGGCGTGGCGATGGCGTACCGCGTCGGGGCGCGGCTGATCGACCTCGAGTACGTCCAGTTTCATCCGACCGCCTTCCACCGCCCGAACGCGCCGGGTTTTCTGGTCACCGAGGCCCTGCGCGGTGAGGGGGCCGTGATCGTCAATGCCCGCGGCGAGCGGTTCGTCGACCGCGCGCATCCCGCGGGTTCGCTGGCGCCGCGCGATGTGGTGGCCCGCGCCATTCACCTGGAGCTGGCGGCCAGCGGGGAACCGTGCGCCTACCTCGACCTGGGGGCGTTCCGTCCGGGCTTCGTCCGGGAACGCTTCCCCACGGTGGCGGCCCGCTGCGCGGCCCACGGGGTCGACGTCGACCGGGGCCCCATTCCCGTCGTGCCCGCGGCCCATTTCTCCTGCGGCGGCGTGCACACGGACCTGGCGGGACGCACCAACGTGCGGAACCTGAGCGCGATCGGCGAGACGGCCTGCACCGGCCTGCACGGCGCCAACCGACTCGCGAGCACCTCCCTGCTCGAGTGTCTGGTCGGGGCGCGGGCCGCCGCGGCCGCCGCCGTGGCGGAATTGGCGGGCGAGGTCGGACCGTTGCCCCGGCCGCGCGCGTGGTGCGGCGCCGACCGGCCGGCCGACCCGACGCTCATCCGCCAGGATCTCGAGCTCCTGCGCAACACGATGTGGAACTACGCCGGGATCGTGCGCTCACCGCGCCGCCTCGCGCGGGCGCGCCGGATCTTGCTCGAGCTGCGCGAGGAGATCCAAGGCTTCTACCGCGACTGCCGCCTTTCCCGGGAGTTGATCGAGCTCCGTAACGCGGTCCAGACTGCGTTGCTCGTGGTGCACGCGGCGGCCCTCAACCCGCGCAGCCGCGGCTGCCACCACGTCATCGCGGAGGAGTGAGCCGGATGGCTCAGCCGGACTCAGGTCCGGGCGGCGCGGGCAGTGCCGATCAGGTGCAGCAGCGCCGCGAAATCCTCGTCCCGGCTCCGGCTGTGGATCCGGTGATCGAAGCCCGGGGCCGCGCGGAGTTCCGCCTCCGCCGTCGCCAGCCGCCGCGCAATCTCCGCCTCGTGGTCCCCCGCCCGCGCCCGCATCCGCGCCGCCAGCTCCGCCGGGTCCACGATCAAGAACACCGTGGTGAGCGCGCGCGCCAGCAGCGGCTCCGCGCGCGCCGCCCGCCGCAGGTTCTCCACGCCCTGCACGTCCACGTTGATGACGAGGTCGCGCCCCGCCGCGAGGGGCCCGAGCACGCTCGCCCGTAGGGTGCCGTAGAGGCGGTCCTCGTGGTCGCCGTGGACCTGCGCCCACTCCAGGAACTCGCCCGCCGCGAGCCGCCGGCGGAACTCCCCCGCGCCCAGGAAGTGGTAATGCACGCCGTCCACCTCGCCCGGGCGGGGCGCGCGGGTGGTGGTCGTGATCACGCGGTCGAACTCCGGCCGCTCGCGGCGGAGGCGGTCGCAGAGGGTGGACTTGCCGGAGCCCGCGGGGCCGGCGAGGACGAGCAGCAGGGGGTGCGCGGCCATCGCCCTCAATAGGTGAACGCCACTCCGGCGAGCAGCACGCCGTACGCGGTCAGCCCGCCGCCGAGCACGCGGGCGCGACCCGGACGAGCGAAGAGCCACGCGAGGAAGTCGCGCAGGCGCCACGGCTGCGCCCCGAGCCAGATCGCCGCCGCGATGCCGGCGTAGATCGCGATCTTGTAGAGCACGATCCGCCCGTGGGTGAAGTTCATGAACCCGGCGTCCAGCAGCGGCATCGCGCCCATCAAAATCAGCGCGCACAGGCCGCGGACGGCGAGGAAGTCGGGCACGTACTTGAACGACAGGACCGTCACCAGGAGGAACCCGGCGAACAGGTAGTGCCGGTACTCGCCGAAGTCCGCCGGCGACAGGTGCCAGAGCTCGTACAGGAACCACGCGGCCCCCGCGGTGAACACGACGTAGGCGGCGGCCCGCGAGCGCGGGAACGACCGCAGCACGGCGCCCCAGCCCGGCAGCGGCAGCAGCAGCGGCACGCCGAGGAGCAGCAGGAGCAGGGCGGTCACCAAGGTGGCGGCGGTCAGGGACATCGGGAAAATGGGTTCAGGCGGCGGCGCCGGCGGGGACGAGTTCGCCGTAGAGGGTGCTGACGGAGGCCCGCTCGATCCGGAGCGGCACGAGCTCGCCCACGAGGCGCGGATGCGCGTCGAAGATGCACACGCGGTTGCCGCCGGTGCGTCCGGTGAACCGCGCGCCGGACGGATCCCGCCCCTCCACCAGCACCTCCTCCACGGAGCCGACGAGGGCGGCGGTGCGGCGCAGGGAGTTCTCCCGCAGCAGCGCCAGCAGCTCCTGGTTGCGCGCCTCCTTCACCGCCTCGTCCACCTGCCCGGGCAAGTCCGTCGCGGGGGTGCCGGAGCGCGGGCTGTACTTGAAGACGTAGGCCATGTCGAAGTCGCACTCCGCGAACAGCGCCCGCGTCGCCGCGAAGTCCTCCTCCGTCTCGCCCGGGAAGCCCACGATGACGTCGGTCGAGAGGTGCAGGCCGGGCCGCGCCGCGCGCAGCGCCCCGACGAGGGCGCGGTACCGGGCGGCGGTGTAGGGCCGGTTCATCGCGCGCAGGATGCGGTCGCTTCCGCTCTGCAGCGGCAGGTGGGTGTGTGCGCACAGCTTCGGCAGGCGCGCGTAGGCCGCCACGAGATCCTCGCGGAACCCGAGCGGGTGGGGGGATGTGAACCGGATCCGTTGGATGCCCGGCAGCGCGTGCACCTGCTCCAGCAGCTGAACGAACGGGCTCATCCCGCCCGGCCGCCCGTAATCCCGGCGCCCATAGCTGGTCACGATCTGCCCCAGCAAAGTCACCTCGCGCACGCCCCGTTCCGCCAAGCTCCGGCATTCCGCCACGAT
>JAIXQE010000091.1 GCA_027485815.1 Opitutaceae bacterium | reverse complement strand
GACGTCCCCGATATTCACCCGGGCAAGGGCCTCCTCCTTCGAGCGCACGCCAATATCGATCCAGATCTCGTGCTTCTTTGGCACGCGCTTGCGCTCCTCGTCCTCCAACAGGTGGATGGCCCGCTTCCCGGTCACGCCTCGCACGATCCCCTGGGCGGTCTGGATGAGTACCCGGCGTCCGGAGATGACGCTGAGGTCGTGTCCGCCGATGGTATCGAAGTACAGGTACCCGTCCTTGTTGATATAGGTGATGATGAGCCCGAGCTCGTCCAGGTGGCCGGCGAACATCACCACCGGGTCGCCCGCGGGATTGAGGGTCGCGAGCCGGTTGCCCAGGGGATCCCGGGCATAGGTGTCGGCCGCGGGCTGCACGTGCTGATCAAACACCGCCTGTGCCTCGGCCTCGTAGCCTGAGGGCGAACGGGCGGCGAGCAGGGCGGAAAGGAAGGTCGGGACGGGATAGGACGACATAGGGCTAAAGTTCGGTTGCGTTCCGCGGAGCCTGAAAATGAAAGTGATCGTTCGGAAAGCCAAAATGACCATTTATCCAGCGATTGATATCCGGGGTGGCCGGTGCGTGCGCCTGCTGCAGGGGCGGGCCGACCAAGAGACGGTCTATGCCGAGGATCCCGCCGCGGTGGCGGCCGGGTTCCGCCAGGCGGGCAGCACGTGGGTCCACGTGGTGGATCTCGACGGCGCCTTTGCCGGCGAACCGCGCAACGGGGCCGCCGTGCGTGCCATTGTCGCGCAGGGCCTGCGGGTCCAGCTCGGCGGTGGCCTGCGCACCCGGGCGGCGGTGGAGCAGGCGCTCGGCCTCGGCGTCGCGCGGGTCGTGATCGGCACCCGGGCCGCGGAAAGCGCCGCCTTCGTGGGCGAATTGGTCCAAGCGTTCGGGGACCGGATCGCGGTCGGCATCGACGCCAAGAACGGCCAGGTCGCGGTGAAGGGGTGGGTGGCCGACTCCGGCCTCAGCGCCCTCGAACTGGCCCGGCGGATGGACGCGCTCGGGGTCCGTACGCTCATCCATACCGACATCGGCACCGATGGGATGCTGACCGGCCCGAATCTACCCGCCCAGGAGGCGATGCTGGCCTCGGGCAAGGCGGCCGTGATCGCCAGCGGGGGCGTGAGCCGACGCGAGGATGTGATCGCCTTGGCGGACCTCGCCCGCCGCGAGCCTCGGCTCGATGGGGTCATCGTCGGCAAGGCCCTCTACGAAGGGCGCGTCGACCTCGCCGATCTGCTGCGGCTCGCCGCCTGAGCCCGCATCCCGGGCGGGTTCAGCCCCGGAGCTTTTCCACGATCTCCTCCAGGGGATAAGTCACGATTTCGGCCAGGGTGGGGTGGTACCAAGGGGCCCGCAGCAAGTCGCCCGCCGTGGCGCGCATCGCCATGGGACCGGTGAAGGCGTGGATCAGTTCGCCCGCGGAAGGGCCCACGATCTCCACCCCCAGCAGGCGGCCCCGCCGCGGCTCCGCCAGGACCTTCACGTGGCCGTGGAGGGCCTCCATCAGGATGGATTTGCCGTGGTCATTGAAGGGATAGCTGGCTGCCAGGTAAGGCTGGCCGGCCGCCTGCAGCTCGTGCTCGAGCCGTCCGAGGGTAGCGACCTGCGGATCGGTGAAGACCACGTTCAGCAGGAGCGAGAAGTCGACGGGCCGCAGTCCCTTCACGCCCGCGGCGTGCCGGGCCGCGAGTTCTCCCTGCTGGATCGCGACGTGCACGATCTCCGCCGGCCCGCTGCAATCGCCTCCGGCGTAGACGTGAGGCTGCGAGGTTTGCTGCCAGCGATTGATCGCCACCCGGCCGCCGCCGAGGGTGCGGATCCCGGCCGCGGCCAAGTCTAGCCCCGACGTGTTGGGCTCCCGGCCCAAGGCATTGACCAGATGCGGAGTGCGGAGGGTGTGGCGCCGCCCGCGGCGGGAGTATTCGACCGTGAAGCCGCTCCGGGTCCGTGCCACCCGTTCCAAGCGGGTGTCCGTGATAATCTCGAGCCCTTCGGCCCGCAGGGCCGCCGTCACCGCCTCGGCGGCCTCGGGCGAATGATCGCGGAGCAATTGGGCGCTGCGCTGGATGACGGTCACGCGGGAGCCCAGGCGGGAGAGCAACTGGGCCAGTTCACAGGCCACGACGCCGCCCCCCAGGACGATCACCCGCGGGGGCAGGAACTCGAGATCGAGGACGTCGTCGCTGGTCCACGCCTTGGCCTCGGCCAAGCCGGGGATGGGCGGCACCGCGACGCGGGAGCCGGTGGCGATCAGAAACTGCTTCGCCCGCACGCGCTGGCCGTTCGAGAGGGCGAGCGTGTGCGGATCCACGAAGCGGGCCTGGGCACGGATCAGGGTGAAGTCCGCCCGGGCGATCGCCTGTTGCCGATAAGTCGCGAACTCCCCGATGATGCGCCGCTTCCGCGCCGCGACCTTGGGCATATCGGCCGCAGCGGACGGTACCCGCAGGCCAAACCGCTCCGCGTGGCGGGCGTGGTGCAGCACCTCCGCCGCGTACAGCAGGGTTTTCGAGGGCATGCAGCCCCGCAGGATGCAAAGCCCGCCCAGTTCCCGGGCGCCGTCGATCAGCGCCGTCCGGCGGCCCAAAGCCGCCGCGACGCGAGCCGCATTGAAGCCGGCGCTGCCGCCGCCGATGACCGCGAAATCGAAGGTCCGCATCAGGGGAGAAGGATTCAGGCGGCAATCGCCGACCGCACCGCCGCGGCCTGCGCCGGGGAAACGAGACGCGCAACGAGCTCCAGGCCGAAATCAACCGCGGTGCCGGCCCCGCGCGAGGTGATCAATCGTCCATCGACCACGACCGCCTCGCCCACCTCGGCCCGCGGCAACTCTGCGGCCACCGACGGATGCGCCGTATGGCGCCGTCCGGCCAGCACGCCCGCGTCCAGCAACACGGTCGGCGCCGCGCAGATGGCCGCAAGCCAGCCCCCGGACCTCGCTTGGGCCCGCACGTGGTCCAGCAAGGCCGCGTTTCGCCGGAGAACCGCCACCGCGGGGCCCCCGGGCAGCAGCAGGCAGTCGCAGGACGGCTCGCCTCCGTCAGCCCAGAGACGGTCCGCCAGCAGGGTCAGTCCGTTCCGGCCGCGCACCGCCAAGGGGGATTCGAGGGCGGCGAGCGTCACCCGCACTCCCGCCCGACGCAGGACGTCCACGGGCGCCACCACCTCCAGCTCCTCGAAGCCCGGGGCCAGCGGGACCAGCACGTGGGGTGAGGGGGAGGGAGTGGCCGGAGACACCCGGAGACCGTTTCGCGGGGGCGGTTGCGGGACAAGTGCGAAACCGCGGTGGATTAACCTCGCCCGCCGGGCGCGACGCGCTGCGATGGACGGATGCATGCAGGCTCCGGCGGAGGCGTTTTCATCGTTGGCTGTGGCTACGTCGGCCAAGCGGTGGCGCGGCGTCTGCGGGTCCGCGGGATTCCGGTCGCGGCCCTCACCCGCAATCCGGAAACCGCCGCCGGATTGGCGGGGGAGGGCGTGGAGACCCTCGTCGCGGAGCTTTCCGGGACGGAGTGGCACGCCCGCGTGCCGGGCGGGATCACGGCGGTGGTCAATTGCGTCAGCGCCGGGGGGGGCGGATTGGAAGGTTACCGCCGGAGCTACGTTGAGGGGATGCGTTCGCTGCTCGCGTGGACCCGCACGCAACCCGGCCTGGACACGGTGGTTTACACCGGCAGCACCTCCGTGTACCCGGGCTCGGGCGGGGGCTCGATTGACGAGACGGCGCCCGTCGGCGGCGGCGAGCGGGCCCGGCTGCTCTTGGAGGCGGAGGGGCTGCTGCTGGGAGCGCCGGGAGCGTTCCGGGCGTTTGTCCTGCGCTTGGCTGGGATTTACGGCCCCGATCGCGATCACTTGGCGCGTCAGGTCCGCGCCGGCGCGGTGTCGGGCCGCCCGGAGGTGCACTTGAACCTGATCCACCGCGACGACGCGGCGGCGGGGGTCGAGGCGGCGCTGCGGGCGCCAACGGGGGTGCCCGGCGGAATCTTCAACCTGGCGGACGACGGCGCGGCGACGCGCGGTGAGGTCGTGGCGTGGCTGGCGGCGCGGATGGGCGTGCCGCCGCCGGTCTTTACCGGGGAGGAGGGTCCCCGCCGCGAGGGGCCGGCACCGGACCGGATCATCCGCAGCCAGCGCGCGCGGGACCTCTTGGGGTGGCGGCCGGCTTACCCGGACTTCCGGGCGGGCTACGCTGGTTTTGTGTCGCCTTGAGCGGATCGCGCGGGTCACTTCCCGGGCAACCTTTCCTCTTCTATGGCTGGACTCGGCAAACTCGTGAAACAGGCGGAGAAAATGAAGCGCGGCATTGAGGCGCTCCAAGCCCAGCTCGACGCCAAGGAGCTGGAGGTCTCGAGCGGAGGCGGGGCCGTGAAGCTCAAGGTGACTGGCAGCGGCCGCTTCACGGCGCTGACGCTAGATCCGGAATTCCTCAAGGAAGACGCCAAGCTGGTGGCGGACACGGTGTTGGCTGCGGTGCAGGATGCGGCCAAGCAGGCGAAGGATTACCATGAGGCGGAGATGCAGAAGGTCACCGGCTCGTTCCAGATGCCGGGCCTCTTCTGAGGAGCCCCGGAGCAGCTCCGGGCGCCCGCGGCGATGAGTCCGGCCTTCGAACGCCTCCAGCAGCAGCTGAAGCAGCTGCCGGGGCTGGGTTATCGTTCGGCCGAGCGGATCGCGCTGCACCTGCTGGTCGAAAAGCCGGCGCGGCTGCCGGAATTGGTGGCGGCGCTTGAGGCGGCGGCCGCGGCGGTGCGCCGGTGTGAGCGTTGCGGCAACGTGGCGGAGGGGCCTGCGTGCGCGATTTGCGCGGATGAGCGCCGCGATGGGGGGGTGGTCTGCGTGGTGGAGCACGTGCCCGACCTCGTGGCGATCGAGCGCAGCGGGGCCTTCCGGGGGCGTTATCATGTCCTGCACGGAAAGCTCTCGCCGATCCAGGGCGTGGGGCCGGAGCAACTCCACCTCGCCCCCTTGCTGGAGCGGGTCCGCTCAGGGGAGATCACGGAGCTCATTTTGGCGCTCCCGAACGACGTCGAGGGGGAGGCGACGTGCCATTACCTGACCGAACACCTGCCGGCGGATCGCGAGGTGCGGACCTCCCGGATCGGCTTCGGTCTGCCGAGCGGGGGAGGGGTCTTGTATGCGGATGCAGTGACCCTGCGAAGTGCCTTGGAGGGCCGGAAGGGATATCGGTAATCCTACGTGGCCTTGCCTTTACGCTTGCACCCCGCCGCCGCGTGCCTACTTCTCCGTCTGCCCTCGCGGGCGTAGTATATCGGCTATTATGTGGGCTTCCCAAGCCTGAGAGGCGGGTTCGACTCCCGCCGCCCGCACCAACTTTCCACCCGCAACGTTAACCTTAGTCCCCTAAATCCAAAATGAAGAAGCTCATCTCCCTCCTCGTTGTGTCCGCCTTCGCGACCGGTCTCGCCTTCGCCGGCGCGGCTGAGAGCAAGCCCGGCAAGTGCTGCGCGGCCGCCGCCAAGGACGGCAAGGCCTGCGCCCACAAGTGCTGCGTCGACGCCGCCAAGGATGGCAAGAACTGCACCAAGTGCGGTGGCGCCGGCGACATCGCCAAGGCCAAGAAGTAAGCAGACTCCGTTTTCGTTTCCTTTCCAGCCGCCCTCCCCGAGGGCGGCTTTTTTATGCGCCGACTTCGCGACCGCGATTCTCGCGGAAAGTGGTCGTCCCCCCCCTCGCTTTCACCCCGAAGTTACCTTGCGGGCAGATTGGAGGCACACTGGACGCACACTGGAGGCAGACTGAGCCCAGCCCGGAGGCCCCCCCGGGGTGGCGGGGGATGGGAGGAACGGCTGAAGGCGGCCCGTTCCCGGGGCGCAACCCGCTCAGAGATCCGCGGGAATGCGCTCGGCCTGCAGGCTTCCCCAGCGGGCCAGCACGCGGCGGTGCAGGTCTGCCGGGGCGAGGCCGTGCGCGGCGCGGAGCACCTCGACGTTGGAACCGTGTTCCACGAAACGGTCCGGCCAGCCCAGCCGCTCCACGGCGCAGGGACAGTCGCCCTCCTGGACCACCTCGAGCACCGCGCTGCCAAATCCTCCGGCCAACACGTGGTCCTCGAGGGTCACCAGCAGCGGGATGCAGGCTGCGTGGCTCAGGAGCAGGGTGCGGTCGAGTGGCTTCACGAAGCGCGCGTTCACCACGCCCACGGAAAGGTTTTCCTCCGTCGCGAGGCGGTCGGCCAGGGCGAGGGCATCCGGAACCATCGAACCCAACGCCCAGATCATGATGTTGGAGCCTTCCCGCAGGACCTCGGCCTGCCCAAGGGGGAGGAGGGCGGGCGTCGGCTTGATCGGCTTGCCCGTGCCCGCGCCGCGCGGATAGCGGAGGCAGGAAGGACCCGGCAACTGGAGCCCGGTGTGCAGCATGTCGACCAGCTCGTCCTCATCCTTCGGCTGCATCACCGTGAGGTTCGGGACGCACCGGAGGTACGAAAGGTCGAACAGCCCGTGATGGGTGGGACCGTCGGCCGGGGACAGCCCGGCGCGGTCCATGCAGAAGGTCACGGGCAAATTCTGCAGGGCGACGTCGTGGATGACCTGGTCGTACGCCCGCTGGAGAAAGGTCGAGTAGATGGCGCAGACGGGGCGGATCCCCTTGGTCGCCAGCCCGGCGGCGAACAGGACCGCGTGCTCCTCGGCGATGCCCACGTCAAAAAACTGCCCCGGGACGGTGGCGGCGAGTTGCGACAGGCCCGTGCCACTGGGCATCGCGGCGGTGATGCCCACGATGTTCCGGTCGGCCTGGGCGAAGCGCGTCAGGGCCTGGCCGAGGACGTCCTGGTAATTCGGCGGGGTGCCGGCCGCGCTCTTGCGGCCTTCGCCGGTGAGGGGGTCGAATGGGGCTGCCCCGTGGAAACGCTCCGGATGAGCGACCGCCGCCGGCAGGCCGCGACCCTTCTTGGTCAGAACGTGCACGAGCACCGGAACGTCGCAATGCTTGGCGAACTCGAGGTTCTTCGCGAGGGCCTCGAGGTCGTGGCCGTCCACCGGACCGAGGTAGCGGAGGCCGAACTTCTCGAACAGCGAGGACTCCACGAAGAAGTCCTTCGTCTCCCGCTTCCACTTGGTGTAGACCCGGTTCATCTCCACGCCGGCGGGGAAGCTCTTGAAGAACGCCTCCACGTCGTGATGGATCCGGTTGTAGGTGGGATTGGTGCTGAGCCGGTTCAGGTAATGGGAGATCGCGCCGACATTGCGCGCGATCGACCACTCGTTGTCATTGAGCACCACGATCAGCCGCTGGGTGGCGCTGACCACGTTGTTCAGGGCCTCCAGCGTGACGCCGCAGGTGAAGGCGGCGTCGCCGCACACCGCCACCACGTGCTCCGCGCTCCCGCGCAGGTCGCGGGCGGTGGCCATCCCGAGGGCCGCCGAGAGGGCGGTGCCCGCGTGGCCGGCGCCAAAGGAATCGTGGGGGCTCTCGCTGCGGGTGAGGAAGCCGCTCGCGCCGCCACTCTGACGCAGGCGCCGGAAGAATTCCCCGCCACGGCCAGTCAGCAGCTTGTGCACGTAACCCTGGTGGGCCACGTCAAAGACGAAGGCATCCCGCGGGCTGTCGAAGACCCGGTGCAGCGCGAGGGTGAGCTCAACCACGCCGAGATTGGGCCCGATGTGGCCGCCGTTGCGGGCGGTCACGGCGATCAGCTCCTCCCGGATCTCCTGGGCGAGCTGGGGCAGTTGGTTGGGAGCGAGCGCCTTGACGTCGGCGGGGCCGTGGATCGTCTCGAGGAGGCGCGGGCCGGCGGGCGCGGGGGCGGCGGAAGTGCGGTGGGGCATCGGCTCAGGCCTCGCGGGCGGGTTCAAAGCGCTCGGTCACCAGGCTCCCGTCCTTCTGCCGGCGGAGTTGCTCGATCCGGAGCTCTGCTTCCTGCAGGCGCCCCTCGCACACCTTGAGCAGCTGCGTGCCCTGCTCGAAACGGGCGATGAGGTCGGCGAGCGGGACATCGCCCGCCTCCATCGACTCCACGATGGCCTCGAGGCGGTTGAGGGCCTCCTCAAAGGAAGGTTGAACGGAAGAGCTTTCCACGGGCGCACGATGGAGCCGGGGCGCGGCATTTCAAATCATCTTTCGGCTCGCGGCGCCGGCGCGATCGCATCTCGTGGTCGCAATGGTTCCCGTCCTCTGGATCGCCCTCGGCCTCCTCGCCCTCCGCCTCGCCGCGTCCCTCGTGCTCGCCGCCCTCAATCGCGCGGAGGTGCGCCGGCACGCGGCGAGCGCCCCGCCGGCCGTGGCGGCGACGATGGACGCGGCCACCTACCGCCGCGCGGTGGACTACACCCTGGCGCGCTCGCGCTTCGGCGTGCTGGCGGAGGTCTTCGATACCCTCGTCCTCGCCCTGGTCCTGCTCAGCGGGATCCTGCCGCTCCTGTACAATGAGACGGCGGTTTGGGGTGGTCCGGACTCCACTTGGAACCAGGCTCTGTTTGTGCTGCTCGCGGGCGTGCTCCTGGCGATCCCCTCGCTGCCCTTCGAATGGTGGGAGCAGTTCCGGGTGGAGCAGCGGTTCGGCTTCAACCAGTCGACCCCGCAATTGTGGGTCACCGACAAGTTGAAGGGCACGGCGCTGATGTTCCTGCTGGGCTTTCCGCTGCTGTGGGCGCTGCTCTCGCTGGTGCGCTGGGTCGGGTCCGCGTGGTGGCTGTGGGGCTTTGCCCTGCTCTTCGGATTCCAACTGCTGATGCTCATCCTTTATCCCAAGCTCATTCTCCCGCTCTTCAACCGCCTCACTCCCTTGCCGGAAGGGCCGTTGCGGGACCGCCTCCTTGCGCTCGGGGACCGCACGGGCTTCCGGGCGCGGGCGATCGAGGTGATCGATGGTTCCAAGCGCTCCGGGCACTCCAACGCCTACTTCACGGGTTTTGGCCGCTTCCGGCGAATCGTGCTGTTCGACACGCTGGTTGCGCAACTGACCCCTGAGGAGCTGGAGGCCGTCCTCGCCCACGAGATCGGTCACTACCGCCGGGGCCACATCCCGAAGCTGATCGTCGTCTCGGCCCTGATGATGCTCGCGGCGTTCGCGGCCATCGCCTGGCTGGCGAACCAGCCCTGGTTTAATCCCGCCTTCGGCTTCCCGCCGGCGCAGCTCGCGCCCTCGTTCCTCCTCTTCGGTCTGCTCAGCGGGGCGGTCACGTTCTGGTTCTCCCCCCTTAGCAACCTGCTTTCCCGCCGCCACGAGTACGAGGCGGATGCCTTTGCCCGCGAGGCCGTCGGCGGTCCGGGCCCGATGATCGCCGCGCTCCGCAAGCTCGCGCAGAAGAATCTCACCAATCTCACGCCGCACCCCTGGTACAGCGGGTTTCATTACTCGCATCCCACGCTGGTGGAGCGGGAGCGGGCGCTGCTCGCGGCGCCGGCGCAGGGGTGAACCTCCGGCGGCGCCTCCGGTCCGGCCTCGGCGCGCCCGCCCGGGCGCTGCTGTGGGGGTGGAGTGTCGTGCCGCTGGCCGGGGAACCGCTCCGGATCGCGACGTGGAATGTCGCCAATTACGGGCCGACGGGGCGCGTGACGGCGGCCGGTTACCGCTCGGATTACCCCAAGCCCGAAGCCGAAAAGGCGGCCCTCCGCGCCGTGCTCCGGCGCCTCGACGCCGAGGTCGTGGCCCTGCAGGAGATGGGTCCGCCCGCCTACCTTGCGGAACTGGCCCGCGATCTCGCCCGGGAGGGCCTCGTGTACCCGCATCGGGCGATTGCCGAGGACGGCGAACCCCGCCGCAACGCCTTGCTCTCGCGCCGGCCGCTCCGCGCGGTGCGCACCCATCACGAGGTGGAGTTCTCCCATCTGGGCCAGGCGACGCGGCTGCGGCGGGGACTGCTCGAAGCGACCCTCGACACCCCGGCCGGTGCGGTGACGCTCATCGTAATCCACCTGAAGAGCCCCCTGTCCGACGACCCGCGAGACCCGCGGGCGGAGGCCCTCCGGAGGGCGGAGGCCGGGGCCGTGCGGGATCGGTTGCGGGAGCGCTTCCCCGATCCCCGGCTCACCCCGTTTTTGGTGCTGGGCGACTGCAATGAGGTCCCGAGCGGCCCCGCGGTGCAGACGCTTCGCCGGCGCGGCCGCACCGAGCTCCTGCGGCTGGTGCCCGCGGCGGACGAGCGGGGCGATACCTGGACGCACCACTACCGGCGGGGGGAAACCTACGCGCGGGTGGACCTCATCCTGCTCTCGCCCGCCCTCGCCCCGTGGCTTGCGGCGCCGGGGGAAATTCTGGACGGCCCCGACGTCAGGCTGGCGAGCGACCACCGTCCGGTGGTGCTCGAACTGGAACCGCCGCCGGTCAGCGGGGGCTGACCGTGACGGGGACCGTCACCTCACCGGAGCCGTAGCCCTTCAGGTACAGCTTGCCGGAACCCGGCTTGCCGCCCTCGACGTTGACGGTCACCTGCGTCTGCCCCTGAGGCACGATCACCTCGGGCATGATCACGCTCTCGGGCACGTCGGTGGCGACGTCGAGCAGGGTTCCGCCGGCGGGGGCGGGGTTGGGGAGGGCGAAGCTGAGGCTGGCGCGTTCCCCGGTCCGCAGCGTCAGCGCGGAGGGGGAGACCGTGATGCTGCTCGGATCGATCCGGAAGGTGCCCACCGGGGAGGTGCCGGCGGCGCTGGCGACGGCCACCTGGTAGTTGCGGTTGGCCTCGAGGCCCGGGACGAAGAAGCTGATGGAGTTGGGCGACTCAAAGACCGTGCGCGCCGGCGAGCCGTTGAACTGGATCACGTCCTGCGGAGTGAAACCGCGGCCGACCACGCTGATCCGGGCCCCGACCGGGCCCCGGTTGACCTCCAGCGAGAGCACGTAGCGGCGCACAATCTGGACCGTCTCGACCTGCGTGTAGGCTTCGCGCGGGGTGAGGACCCCGTTGCCCTCGACGTTATAGGTCACGAGGAAATAGTACGCCAGCCGGTCGCGACCCGCGGGCAGCTGGTACTCGAACTCGTGCAGGCCGCCCCCGAGCGGGCTCGGCTTCATCTCGAAGCTCTTGCCGTCGACCACGATGTTCGGCGTCACCCCGACCACGGTGCTCGTCCGCTGCGCGATGCGCAGGCTGAAGGTGTAGATCTGGGACGGATTCTCCGCCATCGACTTGGGCGTGAGATCCGTGAGCGTCACCGCGTCGCACCCACTGAGGAGCGCGAGGCCGGCGGCGCAGGCCAGCCAGGCGAGGATCTTGGTCGCGACGGGGCGGACGGAGGAGTGCATTTTTTCCTATGAGTGGTGGGAAGAGGCGGCTTGAATGGCAAGCCATGAACGGGTCGATGACACGTCAGGAGCGCCGCGGGTTCCCCGCGGCCGGGTGGTCCTCGCCGGAGCAATCCACCGGCCTGTACGTGCACGTCCCGTTCTGCGCGTCGACCTGCGACTTCTGCGCGTTTTACCAGGAACAGCCGGAGGCGGGGCAGATCCGGCGCTACCTGGAGGGCGTGGCGCGGGAGGCTGACCTGGTGCCGGATCCGGCCCGGATCGAGACCGTCTTCCTGGGTGGAGGCACCCCAGGGTTGCTCGCTCCCCGCGATCTCGCCCGGCTACTGGAGGTGATTCGCGCCCGTTGCGCCGGTGCGCCCCGCGAATGGAGCATCGAGCTCGCCCCGGGTTCCGTCAGCCCGGAGCGGCTGGCGGTGCTCCGCGAGGGCGGGGTCACCCGGATCTCCCTCGGCGTGCAGAGCTTTCAGCCGGCGTTGCTGGAGGCGCTGGGGCGCCGGCACTCGCGGGCGCAGATCGATCGGGCATGGGAGCTGATTCACGGCGCCGGCTTCGCGAGCGTGAACCTAGACCTGATGTTCGCCCTGCCGGGCCAGACCGCCGAGGAGTGGGCGGCGGACGTCCGGCAGGCGGTCGAACTGGGACCCGATCATCTGTCCACCTATTGCCTGACCTTCGAGGAGGACACGCGGCTCTGGCTGAAGCTCTCGCAGGGCCGGGTGCGGCTGGATCCGGAGTTCGAGGCGCGCCTCTATGAGGACACGTGGGCACAGTTGGCGGCGGCCGGCTATGCCCAGTACGAAGTCTCGAACTTCGCCCGGCCCGGCCACGCCTGCGCCCATAACGTCGCGACGTGGCGGATGGGGCAGTGGATCGGTCTCGGACCTTCGGCGGCCTCCCAACACGGGGAGTGGCGGGGCAGCAACGTGGCGGATCTGGAGGCGTGGCTGGCCGCCGTTGGCCGGGGGGAGCGCCTCACCGGGGAGCGCACGCGACTCACCCCGGCGCTGCTCGCGGAGGATGCCGTGATCTTCGGACTCCGCATGAACGCCGGGGTCGACCTCGCTCCCTGGCGTCTCCGGGTCCCGGAGTTGCCGTGGTTGGCGCTCGACGCGGAGCTGGCGACCTTGGAAGGTGAGGGGATGTTGCAGCGGTCGGCCGACACGCTTCGCCTCACGCCCCGGGGGCGCCTCCTCGCGGACGCCCTCGCGGTGCGGATCATCGCCGCCCTCGAAGCCGGAGTTCCCGCCTGATGCCTGCGGTATTGTTGTTTCTCCTGGCCGGGTGGGCGCTTGCGCTCGGGGGCTGCGCCTCAACCCCGTCGCTGCCACCCGAGTCGCGGCTCACCGCTCGCTTCCACCTGGAAAACCAGCAGGGCCAAGGGGTGCCCGCGACGCTGCCGCGCAGCGGCCTCACCCTCGGGCTGAATCCCCAACCGGTGGTCACGGAGGGGGATATCATCAACGTGGAATTGGTGCAGGTGGAACTGGGGCGGTGCCTGATGTTCCAGGTTTCGCCATCGGCGGCCCGCGACCTTTACCGGATGACGGGTTCAAACCAGGGCCGGCGCCTCGTCCTCTTCCTCGATGGCGTCGCCAGCGGGGTGCGCCGGATCGACGGTCCCATCGTGGACGGGGTCCTATACTGTTTCGTGGAGGTGGACGACGACGCCCTGCCCGGAATGGTGGAAAAGCTGCGGCGCACGACCGAGGTTCTGCAGCGCGAACTGCGGAGGAAGGGATGAAGCGAAGGCTTTTCCTGGGTGGGTTGTCAGCGCTGGCGTGCGGTCGCGGGGCAGCCGCGCCGGAGCGGTCAAAGTTCGAACTGGTCTGGCCCACGCCCCATCCGGGCTGGCGCGAGCGGCGTCCGCCCGGCGAGTGGCTGCAGCACGCCGGATCCGGGGATCCCGCCACCGGGGGATTCGGCGGGGTCCGGAGCGGAGGCAGCCGGTTCCATGAGGGCATCGATATCCAGCCCGTGGGCCGCGACCGGCAGGGCAACGCCACCGATCCGGTCTTCGCCGCGATGGCGGGCGTGGTCCGGCACGTCAGCGCCAGCGCCGGGAACAGCGGCTACGGCCGCTACGTGGTGTTGGAGCATCCGCTGCGGGAGCCGGCGGTTTACACCTTGTATGCGCATCTGGCGCGGATCGCCCCCGAGGTGCGGTTGGGCGCGGAGCTGCGGGCGGGCCAGACCCTGGGTCTGATGGGGCATAGTTCGGGCGGGTACCGCATCCCGCCGGCGCGGGCGCACCTGCATTTTGAGATCGGGTTGGCGGTGACGCGGGACTTTGAAGCGTGGTACCAGCGTCGCCGCCTCGGGGGCCGTAACGAGCACGGGATGTGGAACGGAATGAACCTGCTCGGGGTGGACCCGGTGCGTTTCTTCGATGAGTGGCGCGAGGGCCGCGTGACTGAGCCGCGGGATTTCCTCGCGCGCCTGCCGGCGGCGGTGCGCTTTCGGGTGGGATCGTTTCGGCGGCCCGACTTCGTCGAACGTTACCCGGCGCTCGTCCGCCAGCCGCTGCCGCTCGGGCCGGTGGCGGGCTGGGAGATCCGCTGCCATTGGACCGGGCTCCCCTTCGCCTGGACCCCCTTGACCGCCGCGGAGGCAACTGGCCTGCCGGCCAAGCAGCCGGTTTTCCTAGAGGTCGATCCCGCGCTCGGGCGCGAGCAGCGCAGCCGCATTCTCGCCGTGCCGTGGCGCGGCGGGTGGAAGGCCGGCAAGGATCTTGAGACCGTGCTGCAGCAGCTCTTCGCGTGGGGTTGACCCCGCGCGGCCGTCACTTGGCTTTCTTGCCGCCCGGGGCCGCGAGAGAGGGCCGGGCCTCGGGATGGCGCGCGAGGACCGCCCGCAGGCGAGCCACCACTTCGGGCTGCTCCGCCGCGAGGTTGCGGCGTTCCGCCGGATCGGCGACGTAGTCGTATAGTTCCAGATCCGCGGATTCGGGTGCCCCACCGGGGCGCTTCCACTCCACGAGGCGATGCTGCTCCGTGCGGATCGCGCGCCCCATCCGCCCCTCGCGGGGGTAACAGTGGTAGGCGTGGTCCCGCACGCGCGCGGCCGGATCCCGCAACACGGGCACGAGGCTCACCCCGTCCAGCGGCTGGGGACCGTTGGGCCGGGGCAGGCCGGCCAGTTCGGCGAGGGTGGGGAAG
>JAIXQE010000201.1 GCA_027485815.1 Opitutaceae bacterium | reverse complement strand
TGGGGGCGCTGGGGGAATTCGCGCGCGCCCACGGGCTCGCGGTGCACCTGGATGGCGCCCGCTTCGCCAATGCCGCCGCGACCGGCCGGGAACGGGGCTGGTCCCCCGCCGACCTCTCGTGGCGCGCCGGGGTGGACGTACTCTGCTTCGGGGGCACCAAGAACGGCCTGCTCTCGACGGAGGCGGTGGTGTTCTTCAACCGCGACCTCGCCCGCGAGTTCGCCTACCGGGTCAAGCAGTCGGGGCAACTGGCCTCGAAGCAGCGGTTCGCCTCCGCGCAATGGGTGGCGGTGCTGCGGGACGGCGCGTGGCTCCGGCACGCCGCGCACGCCAACCGCCTCGCCCGCCGCCTCGCCGCGGGGCTGGAGGCCCTGGGTGCCCGCCTGATCGCCCCGGTCGAGGCCAACGGCGTCTTCGTCGAACTCAGCCCCGCCCTCGTCCAGGGCCTCGAGGCCCGCGGATGGCACTTCTACCGCTTCGTCGGGGATCACGGCTACCGGGTGATGTGCTCCTGGGCCACGCGGGAGGAGAAGGTGGATGCCTTCCTGGCCGCTGCTCGTGAGGTTGTGGCCGCGGCAGCTGCCGCGGATTCCATTCCGCGGGCATAACTTCATTTCCCTATCCGCGGCGGCCGCCGCGGCCACCCCGATCCGGGCGCGCGTCCGGGTGAAACCTTGCGGCCCCGGCGGTGTCGGACGACGTTGTCCCCATGAAAGCCCTGCCGCTGGTCCTTGCTTCGTGCCTCGCCGCCGCTTCCGCCACGGCGCAGGTCTATCGCCCCGACGTTGGCCGCCGCGAACGCCCCGCGCCCGGGCCGGCCGAGCGGGGGATCGTCCGGCCGCCCGCGCCGGTGGTCGTGCATCGGGTGCCGCCGCCCGCCCCGCGCTTCCACTGGGGGTACCCGGGCGACCACGGCGCAAACCGGCGTTTCGCCTATCATCCGGTCTACGCGGCCGGCTATGGGCCGTATTACCCGGCCCCGGTGGTGGTCTATCCTGCTCCGGTCGCCGCGCCCTCCGGTCCGGCGGCGACCGGCTTCTGGCTGGGTGCCCTCGCGGGCGGCATTCTCGGGCACAACAGCGGCGACCTCGGGCACAACGCCTGGCGCGGGGCCGCCCTCGGCGCCGGGGCCGGCCTGCTCCTGGGTTCGGTGGTGGAGGCCAGCCGGGCCGAGCCCGTCTCGTACCGCGAAATCCCGCGGCCCGCGCCGCCGGTGACCGTGGTCCGCGCGCCGACCCACGCGCCCGTCCGGGTGGTACGGCCCGTGGGCGAGCCCTCGCCGCTGGCCGAGGCCAATGCCCTGTTCGGGCGTTGAATCCCCCGTCACTTCCCGCCCTGCCCTGCGTCCTCTTCCTCCCGACCCCTATGCCGCTCCCGCGCCTGCTGCCACCGCCCGTCCTCCTCGCCGCTGCCCTGCTCGGGGGCTGCGCCACGTCCGAGGGGGTGCGCAACCCCTCCGGCGTCCCCGTCACGGAACTGCGCCCCGATGAGCGCGGGTTCGTCGCGGGCACGGGCATCGAGGCCCAGGACATGGTGGCGGTCACCGACCGGATGGCGCGCAGCATCCTCGGCATCCCGCAGATCGCGCGCGCGGCGAATCCCCCGAGCGTCGTCCTCGAGCCGGTGGTCAACAACACCCGCTTCCCGGTCAACAAGGACATCTTCCTCACGCGCCTGCGGACGCAGCTGAACAGCAAGGCCGCCGGCCGGGTCAGCTTCCTCGATCGCGACCTGATGAAGACCCTGCAGCGCGAGCGGGAGCTCAAGCGCTCGGGGCAGGTCACGGCGAGCGCCGATCCCAACGTGGTCGAGTTCGGCGGCGCGGACTATTTCCTGACCGGCAAGCTCGACGGGATGAGCACCCGCACCGCGGCAGGCACGAGCGATTACGTGCTGTACAGCTTCCGCCTGACCGACGCGCGGACCAGTCGGATCGTCTGGGAAGACTCCGCCGAGATCAAGAAGCAGGGGCTCGAGGATGCGGCTTACCGCTAGGCCCCGCGGCCTCCGCCGCGCCGCCGGCCGGTCCCTGCAACTGCTGGCCCTGCTGGGCGCGGCGGGCCTGACGGGCTGCGCCACGGCCCCGGACGAGCCGCGCGCCGCCGTCCGCGGGGAACCGGCGGGGCCCGAGCGCGACCGGGTGCTGCACGCCTGCCGCGCCGCCGCCACGGCCCTGCGCACGGGGGATTATGCCGGCGCGAAGGTCCGCCTCGACGACGCCCTCGCCCGCCTGGGCGGGCTGATCGTGGACGACGCGGCCGCCGCGCGCGCCCGCAGCCTCTTCGCCGCGGAGGACACCAAGGTTTTCCTCGGGGAACCGTATGAGCGGGTGATGGCCTATCTTTACCGCGGGATCCTGTACTGGCGGGACGGCGAGCCGGACAACGCCCGGGCGTGTTTCCGGTCAGGCCAGTTCAATGATGCGGGCGCCCGGGAGGAACGGTACTCGTCCGATTACGTGTTGCTCGAGTACCTGGAGGGGCTGGCGACCGCGAAATTGCAGGGAGATGGCGCGGACGCCCTGGCGCGGGCGCGTGCGCTGGCCGGGGAGCGCTTCCGGCTGCCGGACTATGCCACGGGCGCCAATGTGCTGATCTTCGCCGAGTACGGCTACGGTCCGCGCAAGGTCGCCGCCGGTCCGTACGGCGAGCAGTTGCGCTTTCAGGTGCAGGATTCGCCCTCCCGTTCGGCGCGGCTGGTGCTGCAGGAGGGCCGGATGGTCGTGCCGCTGCCGGCCTATGACGACCTCGGGTTCCAGGCCACCACGCGCGGGGGCCGGGTGATGGACCACATTTTGGGCCGCAAGGCGGTGTTCAAGGCCGCGACCGACGCGGCGGCGGACGTGGCCCTCGCCGGCAGCGTGATCGCCGCCGATCAGGCGCACCGGCGGGATCACCGGGGCAAGGATGGCGGGGGCGCGGAGGCGGCGGCCGTGGGGCTCGGGGTGCTGGGGGTGCTGGGCAAGGTCGTCTCGGCCGCGACCCGGCCGGAGGCGGACACCCGCCAGTGGGATAACCTGCCCCAGCGCCTGAGTTTCGCCGCCGTGCGCCTGCCGCCCGGCGAGCACGCCGGCCGGCTGGAGTTCCTCGACCGCGAGGGCCGCGTCCTCACCGCCCGCACGCGCTCGGTGAGCCTCCACGTCGCCCCCGGCGACCGCGACACCGTGCTGTTTTTCAGCGAACTTCCCCGTTGAGTCGGGGTCTCCTCCCCACGTCCCGCGCCGCGCTCCGCCTTATGCACCTGACCCCCGCTCCCCTCGTCGCTGCCGTCCTCGCCCTGGGCGCGTTGACTGGCTGCACCACGCCGACCGGGCCGTTTCCCCCGCTCGACACCACCAAGTATACGCTCGAGAACTCCGAGCGGTTCGTGCTCCTCGACCAGCCGACGCAGGTGTCCGTGACCTGCACCGGTCTGCAGGAAATCACCTTGCCGGACGGCCGGTTGGAGGTGGTCGCCAACGTCAAGAACCGCGAGAACCGCCGGCTGGAGGTCCAGATCCACTGCGTGTTCAAGGATGCCTCTGGCTTCTCCACCGGGGACGAGACGCCGTGGCAGACGCTGATCCTTTCCGAGTACGCGACCGAGGCCGTGCGCTTCACCGCGCTCAATGGCCAGGCCCGCAAGTACACCGTGCGCGTCCGGCAGGCGCGCTGATTTCCCTCCCGCCCGTGAACTCCCGCTGCCTGATGATTTCCGTGCTGGCGTGCGCCGGTGGGGTGGCGCTCGCCGCCACGCCGCCGCCCGTCACCCACGTCGTGCGGCCCCCGGCGGCCGAGGCGGTCGCCGCAACCGAAGCGCCGCGTGTCTACGGGCCCTCGCCGGATACCCTCGTGGCCAAGGTGACCGCGGACGGCGTGGTCGAGGGATTCCGCCGGAGCTATGCCCGCGACGGCGCGCCGCGCATCGTCGTTTACGTGAACCGGGCGCTGCTTGAGCCGCGCGGGCCGGCGACGCCCCCGGCCGTTCCGGCCACCGCCCCGCGGCTCGCGGACCGGCAGACCGTGCGGGAGGTGGAACGCCTGTTCGGCCGCGCCTTCCGCCACGCCGGCGCGCAGCTGGCCGACCAGGCCGTGGCTGAGGCCCTCTTGCCGGCCAGTCCCGGAACCCAGCTGACCGAGGAAAAAGCCGAGCGGGAACGCCGCGCCCTGGCCGAGGTGGCGGACCTGGCGATCGAGGTGCTGATCTCGTCCCGGGCGCTGACCGTGCCCGAGGTCGGCGGGGACGTCACTTACACCGTCCCGGATATCCAGGCGACGGCGATCCGGCTGAAGGATGCGGCGATCGTCGGGCAGGCGGCGGCGAGCGACGTGCTGGGCCGCGGCGCGCGAGCGGGCCGGATGGTGCGGGATTTTTCGCTGCAGGACATCACCGAGGCCACCGCCCTCGCCTTGATGGAGGATATGCTCACCGGCCGGCGGTGACGCCGCCGGTTCAGCGCCCTGCGGGCGCGGGCGGGACCACGGTGGCGGGTTCGGGCAGCGGCAGGTTGATCTCGGCCCGGGGCAGGTCGGGCACGGGCAAGGGCGGGATCTTGAAGTCCGCGAATTCCCGGTTGATCCGCTGGCGGTCGACCACGGGCGGGGGGCTCCGGCGGGCGGTGCCGAGCGTACCCTCGTAAAAACCCGCGAGCGCGGCGGCGAGCACCGCGAGCCAGAGCAGCCGGGACTTCATCGCGCGGGAGCGGCCGGCGCGGGCGCCTGGAGGTGCTCGGCCAGCCAGGTCTCCGTTTCCCAGAGCACGTGCAGCAGGCTCTCGCGGGCGCGGTACCCGTGGCTTTCGTGCGGGAGGACAATGTAGCGGGCGGTCGCGCCGTGGCCCTTCAAGGCGGCGTAGAACCGTTCGGTCTGGATCGGGAAGGTGCCGGAATTGTTGTCCGCGGCACCGTGGATCAGCAGCAGCGGGGCCTTGATTTTGTGGGCGTGGTTGAAGGGGGACATCTCGTTGTACACTCCCGGGGCCTGCCAGAACGTGCGCTGTTCACTCTGAAAGCCGAAGGGCGTGAGCGTGCGGTTGTAGGCGCCGCTGCGGGCGATGCCGGCGCGGAACAGGTCCGAGTGCGCGAGCAGGTTCGCGGTCATGAAGGCCCCGTAGCTATGGCCGCCGATGGCGATGCGTTTCGGATCGGCCACGCCCCGGCGCACCAGCTCGTCGATCGCCGCGCGGGCGTTCGCCACCAGTTGCGGCAGGTAGGTATCGTTGGGCTTCTTCCCCTTTTCCGCCACGATCGGCATCGCCGGATCGTTGAGCACCACGTAGCCCGCCAGCAGGAAGGGCAGGGGGCCCGAGACGCTGATCCGGGTGAACCGCTCGGGGGTCGCCTTCATCTGGCCGGCATGCTCCGGGTCGAGGAACTCGCGGGGATAGGCCCAGAGCAGGGCGGGGCGCGGCGGATCGCCGGCGCGGTGGCCCGGCGGCAGGTAGAGGGTGCCCGACAGTTCCAGGCCGTCCGCCCGCTGGTAGCGGATCACCTCGGGCGTGAGCCCCGTCAGCTGGGGATGCGGGTGGGGGAACGAGGTGAGCGGCCGCAGTTCGCCCGAGGCATAGTCGCGCACCAGAAAATCGGGGGGACGGTCGGCCGACTCCCGCATCACCAGGGCCCGGGTGAAGTCCGCGTCGAGGAAGGCCACGAACTCCTCGTAATGCGGCGGGGCCGAGCGCCACAGGCGGCGGCTGGCGCGGGTTGCCGGATCGTACTCGTCAAGGAACGGGCGGTCGCCCTCCGGCGAGGCGCCGGCGCCGGTGAGGAAGATCCGGCCGTCGCCGGGGCGGCGGGCGAGGACGAGGCGCCCGAAGGCGTTGCGCACCGTGGCGCCCCGGCCCGGATCCCGGTAGCGGTCCTCGCTGGTCCGGTCGAAGAGGAGCGTGCGTTCCCCGCCGGGCTGGCCCGGGGCCACGCGCCAGGTCCGCAGGCGCCGCGTCGTGGTCCAGCTCTCGGTGACCAGCGCGAGGTCGTCGGCGCCCCATTGGACGCCCGTGACCCGGTACTCGAAGCGCTGCTGTTCCACGGGCGCACCGCGGAACGGCGCCGCCAGGGTGAACCACGCGTCGCGGGCCTGCGTCTTGCCGTCGGCCAGCTTGGCGTCGCGGCCGAGGTCCCGCACCCAGCTCAGGGTGGCCGGGGCGTCCGCGCGCCACGCGACGCCGCGGGGGCCGGGGCGGACCGCGTTGGTCGCCATCCCCTCGTTGAGCGGCAGGGAGGCGACGGTATGGACGAGGCGGCCGGCGCGGTCGTGGACGGTGATGGCGACGGGGAACCGCGAGTAGGGCACGAGGTAGGAGAACGGCCGCCGCAGGGTTTCAATGAGGAGGTGGGTGCCGTCGGGGGAGGGTTGGACCGAGGTGATCAGGCCGCGGACCGGGAGCAGGGTCAGCTGGCCGTCCAGGGTGACGCGGGCGAGCTCGGTGTCGCCGTAGTGGGCGAAGAGCGCCTCGTCGTGCGGATTGCCGAGGAGGCCGTCGAAGGTGCGGGCGCCGGCCTTGCGGCCGCGGTTCTCCTGCACGACGGGCCCGGTGGGCACGCGGCCCGGGGCGGGCGCGGCGCCGCGGGTGGCGGGGATCCGGCGGATCAGCAGCGTGGCGTCGTCGAGCCAGACCATCGGTTCCCCAAAGGTGGCGTTGAGGACGGGTTCGGTCAGGCGCCGCGCGGCGGCGGCCGCGACGTCGACGAGCCACAGTTCGATCCCAGTTTCCCGGAGCAGGGCGAGGGCGACGTGCCTGCCGTCGCGCGACCATTCGTGGCCGCTGATCCGCGGGTTGGCGGGCAGGCCGGTGACGCGCACCGGGGCTCCGCCGTCGAGGGGTTGGAAGGCGAGGCCGGTGTGAACCGGCTCGCGGCTGCGCCCGTTGGTGGCGGGGTCGAGGCGGAGGCCGGCCAGCTTGAGCTCGGGCGCGGCGAGTTCGGCGAGGTCCGGCGCGCCCGGGCGGTCGAGCAGGAGCAGGCGGCGGCGATCGGGGCTGAGGACCACGGTGGGCGCGAGGGGGGCGTCGACCAAGGCGGCGAGGGCGGGGGAGGGCCGCCGGAAGGCCGGGGCCTCTTCCGCCCGGGCGGGAGCGAGCAACGGGATCAGCGCCAGGAGGGCGAACGCGGGCCGGAGGGGGGGGGAGGCCATGGAGGCGACGGTGCGGCTCCGTTCCGGAGGGGCCAGCCTGAAAGCGCCGCCCGGGAATCGGGCCTTGAGCGCCGCTTCGGGAGCGCCAGAACCGGGGCCGATGAACGCCCGCCTGCCCCGCGCCCTCGCCGCCCTCGTCACGGCGGGCGGTTGCGCCCTGGTCGTCGCCGGCGGCGGGAAGGCCCGGGAAGCGCCGTTGGCTGCGCTTTGCCGGGTTTTCGATGCCGGGGAGGGCGCCGGGCTGTCCCTGGTGTTGCCGCTGCGTCCCACGGCCCCGGAACGGGCGGCGGCGGACCTGGTGCGGGAGACCCTGGCCGCGGCCTCGGGCCTGCCGGCCACGCGCTTCCCCATCTTGCCCGCCGGTTGGCTGGCCCCGGCCGTGGCCCTCCGGATCGGCGGACCTTTGCCGGGGGCGACGGAGCCCGCGCCGGCTCCACCCCGGGACAACGCGGTGGGGTATGCGGTCGAGGCCCGGGGCATCCAGCTGGGCGCCGAACGCCCGGAGCTGTTGGTCGCCGCCGCGTCGTGGTTCCTCGAGCGCGAGACGGGCGCTCGCTGGTTCCATCCCGGCCCCTGGGGGCGCGAGGTGCCGCGGCGCGCGCGGCTGAGCCTGGCCGCCGGGGTGCACGCCTACCGGCCGGATTTCGTCCACCGGGACCTTGGCGTCGAACCCACCCCGGCGGAGCTCGCCTGGCGGGCGGCCAACCGGCTCGAAGCGCGGTTCGAGCACGGGCATAACCTCACGACCATCTTCCGTCCCGAGGATTTCCGCCGCCGGCCGGAGCTGGCGCCCGAGCGCCGCGGCTGGAAGCACTTTCCCGCGCCCGGCGAGGACAACTGGCAACCCGACTTGCGCCACCCCGCGGCGGCCGAGCACGCCGCCGCCGTGGCCATCCGCACCTTCGACCGCGAACCCGGACGGCTGTCCTTCTCGCTCAGCATCAACGACACCATCCGGTACGACGATTCCGCCGCCACCCTCGCCGCGGTCGCGCCGCTGCGCCACTTCCGGGGGCGGCCGGATTATTCGCGGCTCGTCTTCGGCTTCACCAACGCTGTCGCCCGCCGCGTGGCCGAGCGGCATCCGGATCGCTGGCTCCCCGCCTACGCCTACTACTGGTGCGAGGACGCTCCGCCGTTCCCGATCGAGCGCAACGTCGTGCCGTTCCTCACCGCCGACCGCAGCCAGTGGTCGCACCCGGAGTTCGAGCGCGAGGACCGGGACCTGATTGAGCGCTGGTGCCGCTCGGGCGCCGCGTTCGTCGGGGTTTATGATTATTTCTACGGCCGGCCCTTCCTCGTGCCGCGGCCCACGCTCCCGGCCGTTGCGCGGAGCATCCCCTTCCACCATCGCGCCGGGGTGCGGGCGTTCTTTGCCGAGGCGCATCCGAACTGGGCCCTCGACGGACCCAAGGCCTGGCTCGCCGCGCAACTCCTGTGGGAGCCAACCCGCGATCCCGCCGCACTGCTCGACGCGTATTTCCGGGAGTACTGGCGTGAGGCGGCCGCGGCGATGCGGGCCTTCTTCGCGGCGGCGGACCGCGTCTGGCAGGCGCAGCCCGGGCCGCCCTTCTGGCTCCGCCACTACCGCGACGACGACCAGACGGGGATCTTCCCGCCGGCGGCGCGGGCGGAGTTGGCGGAACACCTGCGCGCGGCCGCGGCCCTGGCGACCACGCCGCGCGTGCGGGAGCGCGTGGCCTTCGTGGCCGCCGGGTTTGCGGTGAGCGAGGCCTTCGCCCGGTTGGGGGAGACCCGCGGGGCGGTTTCCCGGCTGGCCGTGCCCGGCGCGGAGCCGGCCCGGCTGGCCGCGGCGTGGCGGGAGGCGCAGGCGGCAGAGGCGCAGTTCCGGGCCGCCTATGCGCGCGTGCGGCAGGAACACCCCCTCGCCCTCGCGGCGCAGGATCTCACCCCGTACCTCCGCACGGAAACCGACGGCCGCGTGGCCCGCGTCCTGGCCGCGACCCCGGAGGGCCGGGCGCTGCTCGCCGGGGGCGCCGGCCTCGCCGCGTCGCGCGACGCCGTGACCGCGGCGGACATCCTGCGCCTGCCCACCGAGGGCCGGGAAGCCCTGCGCGATGCGGGCTGGGCACAGGTTACCGTGGCGCGGCCCGTCGCCTCTCCGGCCGTCATCGAGTGGACGACTCCCGACAACCCGTGGGGCGGCCTCGGCGAGCCGTGGGCGACGCGGAGCGTGAGCTTCACCCGGGCCGCCGACGGGCGGCGCGTCCTGCGGCTCGCGGGCTGCATCCGCGACGACCTGACCCAATGGGTGCCGGCCGTCGCGGGCGAGGTCTATGAGGCGACGGCCGAGGTGCGCGCGCGGGTGAGTCCCGGGACGTCTGTCCACCTGCTGTTGCGGTTCATGGATGAGCGCGGCCGGTTCCTGGATCCGGGCCGGGTGGACCGGGTACCGGCCGGGGCGGGGGAGAAGGCGCTGCGGTTGACGCTGATCGCGCGGGCGCCGGCGGGCGCGCGCTGGGCGGGCATGGCGGTGCGGGCCCTGAACCAGGTGAACGACGATTTCGCGGAGTTCACCGGTGCCTCGCTGCGCCGGCTGCCCAAGCTTCCGGAGTTACCCTAGGTTGGCGCCAGCGGCTCACGTCCAAGCGACCAGGAAGCCGGAAGCTTACTTTTAAAACTTGTCTTACTTCAGGCCCAGAGTTGCCTGAAGGGATGACGGGGTCGGAAAAAGCGAGCGCGGTTTGGTTCACGACCAAGGGGCAGGTGGTGATTCCACGCCACTTGCGGAAGCTGTTTCACATCGAGGAGGGCACGAAGGCGGTGGTCCAGGCCACGCCGGAGGGAATTCTCCTCCGCCCGGTCACCGCCGTCGCCGTCCGTCGGATCCAAGGTTTGCTCAAACGCCGCCCGGGCCAGCAGTCGCTGCGGGAGGAGTGGGCGGAGCACAAGCGCGCGGAACGAGCGAAGGAGTAGCCCAAGGATGTCCGGAGCGATCGTGCTCGATAGTTACGCCCTGCTGGCCCTGTTGCGGGATGAAGCGGGGGGCGAGATGGTCGCCCGGATCCTGGAGCGCGCCGGGCAGCGCGACCAGCCGGTGCAGATGACCGAGGTGAACTATGCGGAGGTCCAGTACGTGGTCCGGCGCAAGGACGGCGAGGCCGCGTGGGCCTCCGTCGCCCGCGAATTGGGCGCGGTACCGATCGAGTTCCATCCCGTGGATCGCCGCCTCGCCGAAGCGGCCGCTGACTTCAAGACCCGCTTCCGCCTGAGCCTGGCCGACGCCTGCGCGGCGGCGCTGGCCAAGGAGCTGAGAGCCGAGCTCGTCACCGGCGACCCTGAGTTCAAGGCGCTCGAGGAGGAACTGAAAATCCGCTGGTTGACCTGACCGCCGGCGCCGGCCCGACGCGCCCATGCAACCCGGACGCCGCTCGAGTCTGAGTTGGCTGCTCCTCCCCGGTGCGCCGCACCAGTGGCGGGCGCCCCCCCCTCCAGCGCGCGGACTGTCCGCCCACTTGCCGGATTGGCTTCCGCCCGCCGCCCGTTGAGCTCGTCGGGCGGCCGTAACCGCGAACCCCCCATGCGCCTGTCCCTGACCCGCCTCGTCCCCGCCCTGCTGCTCTCCCTGCTGCCCTGCCTCCTGCGGGCGCAGGCGGGCGACGCCACCCTCGCCGGGACCGTCGCGAACGCCAAGACCCGCGCCTTCCTCGAGCAGGCCGAGGTCCGCGTCGCCGGCCGCGCGGCGCTCACCGACCGCGAGGGCCGCTTCAGCCTGTCCGGGCTGCCGGCGGGCGCTCAGGAGGTGGTCGTATCCTACACGGGCCTCGACGACCTGCGCGAGACCGTGACCCTCGCCCCGGGCGGCACCGTGCGGCGGGAGTTCGGCCTCACCGCGGCGATCTACAAGATGGACGCCTTCGTGGTGGCCTCCGAGATCGAGGGCAACGCGGCCGCGATCAACGCCCAGAAGAAGGCGGACTTCCTCGTCCAAGCGATCTCGGCCGACACCCTCGGCAACGTCGCGGAGGGCAACATCGGCGAGTTCCTGCGCTATGTCCCTGGCATCCAGGTCAACTTCTCGAACGCCGACGCGAGCACGGTCTCCATGCGCGGCCAGGACCCGGAGGCGACCGTGTTCACCTTCGACGGGCAGATCCCCGCCGCCGCGGGCACGCCGCCGCGTTCCAGCACCGGCAGCTCCGACGCCTCCAGCCGCGCCTTTGAGTTCAGCCAGGCGACGATCGCGAACATCGAGACCATCGAGGTCTTCAAGGCGCCCCCGCCGTGGATGGCCCCCTCCACCGGCGGCGTCGTCAACGCGATCACCCGGAACGCCTTCGCCCAGAAGGGCCGGCGCTTCAGCACGACCTTTTCCCTCTCCGCGAACAGCGAGATGCTGGCGTGGCGTCGGGACGGCCCCGGCGGGCGGGCCACCCACCGGATCAAGCCCGGCGGCGGGCTCAACTACTCCGAGGCCTTCCGGGACAACACGCTCGGCGTCACCCTCTCGTACTTCGAGAGCAACGTGATCAACCCCAGCCATAACTACGCCCTCGGTTACTCCCCCTTCACGGCCGGCACGGTCGCCAATCCCGTCACCGAACAGTCCCGCTTCAATCTGAACACCTTCACCCTGGTGGACGGCCCCCAGGTCAAGGCCCGCCGCACGCTCTCGGCCGGAGCCGACTACAAGCTTTCGACGCACACCGTGCTCAAGTTCAAGGCGACGGCGAACCAGTTCCTCAGCCAGAACCGCAGCCACACCTTCCGCGTGCGCCCCGGCACGGTGGATCCGGTCTCGACCGCCACCGACGCCATCGTGCGCAACGCGCTGGTCGACGTGTTCAACGACTACAGCGACTCCGTCAGCGCGAGCTACGGCTACGTCGGGGCGGTCGAGCACCGCCTCGGCCCCTGGCGGATCGATTACTCCGCGAACTATGGCAAGTCCGACTCCAAGGTCACCGACCTGCCCGCGATGATCCAATCGATGCAGTTCAACCTCGTCGCGGCCGACGCCGTCGTGGTGCGCCTCACGGCCGACCCCTCGACCCCCGCCCCGCTGTCCCTCACCCAGCTGGCCGGCCCCGACCTGTACGACCTCGCCAGTTACAACTCGCGCAAGAGCTTCTCGCTGCAGACGTCGCCGCGCTTCCAGAACGACCGCACCTGGAACCTCCGCCTCGACGCCCGCCGCGCCCTCGATTTCCTCGGGCGCCCGGTCGAGCTCCGCGCCGGCACCGCCCTTTACCGGCTCCACCGGCGGAAGCAGGCCGGGCAGATCGTGCTCAATTACGTCGGGCCCGACGGCATCGCCGGCAACGCCGACGACCCGGTCCTGAGCGCGGCGCAGTTCGCCAAGACGAACTACGGCGACAGCTTCCCCTACGGCATCCGCCCGCCGCCGCTGGTGGATCCCTACAAGTTCGGCGACTTCATGCGCGCCAACCCCGGGGCGGTGCAGGACATCCAGGGCGCGAACGTGCAGCGGCAGGTCGTCAACTCGCAGACGATGGCCCAGGTCGTCACCTCCGCGTACGCGGCCGGCACCGTGCGGCTGACGCCGCGCCTGACGCTCGTCACGGGGCTGCGCGGGGAGCGGACCGAGAACTTCGTCCGCGGGGCGCTGCGGCAGAACTCCCTCGGGGTGGGCCTCCCGGCCAATTCCAAGGAGTTCTTCCGCGCCGTCTATTCCCAGACGCAGCGGGCGACGAGCGACTACACCGACTACTTCCCGAACTACCAGGCCACCTACCGCTTCACGCCGGACCTGGTCTTCCGCGCGGCGCTCACGCGTTCGATGTCCCGCCCGGGCGTCCAGTCGATCTTGCCCAACACCACGGTCAACGACACGGCCCTGATTCCCAGCGTTACGGTCAACAACACCGGCCTGCGCCCGACCTATTCCTCCAACCTCGACCTGCAGCTGGAGTTCTACACCCGCCCGGCCGGCACGCTCAGCCTCGGGTGGTTCCGCAAGCAGATCACCAACTACATCATCAACGAGGTCACGACGATCGAGCCGGGCGACGACAACGGCTTTGAGGGGCAGTACGCGGGCTACGTCCTGAACACGCAGGACAACGGCGGCCGGGGCGATTTCGAGGGCTTCGAGGCCTCGCTGCGCCAGGGGTTGCGCCCGCACCTGGCCTTCCTGCCGGAGACGTTGCGCGGCTGGGAGGTGTTCGGGGGCTACAACCGCAACACCCGCGGTCAGGCCCCCAACCGGGCCGGCGTGATCACCAAGCCCCTCGCGCCCAATTTCTACGATTGGAACGCCAACTGGGGCGTGAACTACACCACCCCGCGCCGGCTGCTCCGTTTCGAGGTGCGCACGACGCTCTTCCCCCGTGCCATCACCACGGCGCCGACCGCCACGGATCTGCGGCCGGTCTACGAGTCGAGCCACCAACGGTGGGATGCCAACGTGCGTTGGCAGATCAGCCCGACCTACCAGCTGGAGCTGACGGGTTCGAACCTGACCAACGATTCGTGGCGCAACTTCTACCAGGGCGGGCGTAACACCTCGCGCCGCACCTTCGGCACGAACTACCTGCTGGCCTTCCGGGCCAACCTCGACCAGCTCCGCCTGCCCTTCGGGGGGCCGTAGGCCCCTCGGCAAGCCCCTCGACAGGCCCCTCGACAGGCTCGGGGCAAGCGCGGGACAACCACCTCGGCCGGCACCGCGTTCCCGCCGACCGGGGCAGGATGCCCCGGCTAAACCGGACCCCAGTCACGCCGTACCCGGGTTTGTTGTAGCCGGGGAATCGTTCCCCGGCCGAACCGGCTGAAATGGCTTTCTAGTGCCTGCGGTCCTCCTGCGGTGATCCTATAATCATCCTTCGGTTATCCTTCGGTCCTTCAGAGGTAAACCCCGCGATTTCTATAATCTTCACCGAAGGATAACCGAAGGATGACCGCAGGATGACGGTCCGCCCTCCGTACCGGGTGGCCGGGCGGACCGCTCAATTGGGCGCCCGCGAGCGGATCCACGTCGCGAGGCCGGGCCGGGGTTCGCGGATGCGGAAGTGGAGGACCACGCGGTAGGGTTGGCCGTCCGCCGGATCGGTGCGCCAGAAGCCCATCGCCCGGTCCCCGGTCCAGCCCTGCAGCTCGAACTTCCGCCGGGGCAGGTTCTCCGGCTTGGCGGTCGGCTTGAAATCCATGAACGCCAGGTCGGCCGGCGAGGCGTCGCTGATCGTCACCTTGCCGGTCTGGTTGCCGTAGCGCCACGTGCCGTTTTCAAGCAGGAACAGCGGCGTGGGGTCCTCGCCCGCGCCGCGGTCGAAGGCCCCGTTGTCGTAATCATTGCGGATGCTCTGGTGAATCCAGCGGCCGGCCAGCGCGCGCAGCTCCGTCCCGACGCGTGCCTCCGGGGCGGGCTTGGTGGCTGCGTTCGCCCCGGCGCGCAGGAAGGCGAACTGGTTCCGGGAGCCGTCGGCGTTGCGCCACTCGAACTCGATCACCTGGCGTTCGTTGGTCAGCCGGGCGCGGCCTCGGTCCCAGGCGGACAGGACGCCGGAGAAGACGAGTCCCTCGGCGGAGACGCTCACCCGGCCCTCGCCGCCCACGCCGGTGCGGTAGCGTCCATCCGGAAAGATCTCGAAGGACTGCGCGTTCCGCGGGTCGATCCACCGGCCCGCCAAGGCGCCGAGCGACGGTGGCGGGGCTGCGGGCGCCGCCGGCGCGGCGGGATGCAGGGTGGGGAAGGCACGGTCAGCCGGCCGGATGACGATGCGATCCACCGTGCCCGCGGGGGCGCGAAAGGAGAGGGCGTACGGACCGGCGGTGACGTCGTAGCTGTCGTACACCATCTGCCCGCCGGGGAACTCCGCCTGGACCCGGGAGAGCGCGGTGCCGACGCCGACCCCGGAGGCGAGGCGGGCCTCGCCCTCGATCGTGAGGTTCCCGATCTCCTTGCCCGTGGCGTCGAACATCACCCGCAGGCCCCCGTAGACCAGGCCCCCGCCGAAGGCGCGGTAATCGGACCGCGGCGGGCCCAAGGCCGCGAGGACCTCGGAGGCCGTCATCGAGAGGCGCAAGGGGATGGAGAGCGGTTCCACGCGATTGGGGGTCGAGGAGGCCGGGGGATGGGCCGCATGGCTGGGCGCCGCGAGGAGGCAGAGGCAAACGAGCCCGGGGAGAAAGCGCGTCATGGAATCCTTCGAACGGATTTCCCGCTGGTGGCGCAAGGGGAAATCCCGCCGATACGGCCGGCGCCTCGTGCCCGTCGGCTGGCGTAAGCGTCCCTGGGCCTGGTGTAGCCGGGGAATCATTCCCCGGCCGAACCGGCTGAAACGCCTTTCGTCCTTCCGCATGCAGCAGGCGCCTCGTTCCTGCCGACCGGGGCAAGATGCCCCGGCTACACCGGACCGTCATTGCGGAATTCCGCCTCGCGATCTCCACCGCGATGCGCCCAAATTTCAGGCAGTCCCGTCCGGCCTTACCCCCTCGCCATGCGCCCTCGTCGCTCGTTCCTGCCCCTGCTGCCCCTCCTGCTGACGCCCGCCTTCGCGGCCGCGCCGGCGCCCGCCCCGGCCCCCGCCGCCGAGGAGGCCGTCAAACTCAACCCCTTTGTGGTCAGCGAGACCGACACCGTGGGTTACCTCGCCACCAGCACCCTCGCGGGCACCCGCATCAACACCGCCCTGCGCGACGTCGGCGCCGCCATCAGCATCGTCACCCCGGAGTTCCTCCAGGATACCGCCGCGACGAACCTCGGGGAACTGCTCGCCCTTACCACCGCGACCGAGATCGGCGGGGTCGCCGGGAACTTCGCGGGCGGTGCCATCGACTCGGGCCGGCCCGACATGTCCGAAAGCCGCGAGAACCCGCAGGCCAACAACCGCGTGCGCGGCATCGGCCCGGCCACCGTCACCCGCGATTACTTCCCGACCGACATCCCCTTCGACGCCTACAACTCCTCCGGGGTCACCATCAGCCGCGGCCCCAACTCGCTCCTCTTCGGCATCGGCAACCCGGCCGGCGTGATCGAGGGCTCGACGGTCCGCCCGCAGCTCCAGCGCGACCGTACGGCGGTGACGGGAGTCTTCGCCTCCGAGAACTCCTACCGGGGCGTCCTCGACCACAACCGGGTGCTGGTCCGCGGCCGCCTCGCCCTGCGGGTCGCGACCGTCGCCGAACAGAACAACTTCCAGCAACGCCCCGCCTTCGACCGCAAGCGCCGCGGCTTCCTGTCGGCGGAGGGCGTCGTGCGGGCGGGGCGCGCCGGCGGCTGGCTGGGGCGCACCGCGGTGCGCGTGTCCGGCGAGACGGGCGACAGCCAGTCGAACCCGGTGAACGTGATCCCGCCAGTCAACACGATGCTCAACTTCTTCGAGCCGCCCAATCCCGCCATCGCCAGCCTCCCCGGCACGAACCTCGACCCGCGCCTGGTCGTCGGCTCGCCCACGTTCTCGTGGCGGCCGCGGGTCACGGTCGACAACCGCCTCGGCTCCTCCGACATCGTCGCGGCCAATCCGGGGGTCGGCGTTCCTTACTTCATCCAGATCCCGCTGGTGTACGACACGCCCGGGCAACAGCGGCCCGGCTACGCCAGCTCCGCCAACCCTGCGCTCTCGGGCATCGCCGGCATCATGGGCCGCATCCGCTACGCCCCGAACCCCAACGGCCGCCCGGCCATCGATACGTTCTACAGCGGCACGGTGGTTCCCTCCGGCTTCGTTTCCCCGACGCTCCAGAACCGCTCGATCTTCGACTACCGCCGCCGCCTGCTCAGCGGCGGGCTCAACCACGTCGACCAGTTCTTCTCCGCCGGCAACGTCGCCCTCACGCAGGAACTCTTCGGGGGCCGCGGCGGCCTGGAGGTCGCCTTCGACCGGCAGCGCACGCGTTCCACCCGCCTGCTGCCGTTCTCCTTCGGCAACAACGGCGGCGGTGCCCCCGCGAGCGCGATCTCGATCGACGTCGCCCGTTACCTGCCCAACGACCAGCCGAACCCTAACCTCGGCCGCCCCTTCATCGACCAGCAGGGCACCACCGACCGCACCCAGCGCGGCGCCCGCGACGCCTACCGCGCCACGCTCTTCCACCGGTTCAACCTCGCCGCCCGCGGTCCCCGCTTCCTCGGCCTCGACCTCGGCAACCACGTGGTCACCGGCCTCCACACCCGCAACCGCAACGACGCCGAAACGCTCAGCTACGCCACCGGCTGGACCAGCCCGACCCGCAACCTCAATACCGATGTCTTCCAGGCCACGATCGGGAGCAACTTCCGCACCACGCCCCTCGTGCTCCAGTACCTCGGGCCCTCCGTGCTCGACGCCCCCTCGATCAACGACGTCCGCATCACCGAGGTCGTCACCGCCCCGCTGCCCCGCAGCGGCGACACGCACAACGTCACGTTCTTCGACTTCACCAACAAGCGCCTCGTGACCGAGCCGCTCACCGTCCTGCGGTTCCTGAACGGCAATTCCCGCAGCCGCCAGCTGATCGACTCGCGCTCGCTCAGCGTTAAGAGCGACTTCCTGGCGAGCCACCTCGTCACGGTCGCCGGCTGGCGCTGGGACCACCTGCGGACCTATTCGAGCGTGGGCAACCGGCGCAACGCCGACGACACGCTGGACAACTCCGCGCTGCGCCTCGACGACACGCCGAACCTCGACGAGCGCGGCCGCAGCTTCACCTGGAGCGCCGTCGGCCGGCTGCCGCGTTCGCTCACCCGGGCGCTGCCGCTCGGCGTGGAACTCAGCGGGTTCTACAATTCCTCCGGCAACTTCAACCCGGTCAACGTCCGCACCAATCTCAACGGGGAGATCCTGCCCGCCCCGGCTGGTACCACCCGTGAGTACGGGGTGCTGGCGGAATTCCTCGAGCGGCGGGTGTCGCTGCGGGTGAACGCGTTCCACACCCGCCAGACCGACGCCAGCAACGGCGCCCAGGGAGCGACGAGC
>JAIXQE010000014.1 GCA_027485815.1 Opitutaceae bacterium | reverse complement strand
TGGCCTCGATTCCGGCGGGTCGTTTGGGACGCAGTCGGCGGAGCCTGAACCGGGCGGACGAACGGACCGCCCGTTCCTCGGGTCGGAGTAGAATGCGGGTGAGGACCAGTCAACTCAACCTGAGATCCAGCGACATTTCCATGGACCCCTCTTGCCTCCGACTCCCTTCGAAAATGGTGCTCAGGAAGGGACTCGAACCCTTACGCCTTACGGCACACGCCCCTCAAACGTGTGTGTCTACCAATTCCACCACCTGAGCAGAAAATCGAAGGAGGGCGGACTAAGAGGGATGCGGATGGCCTTGTCCAGCACCGAAATGGCCGCCGGCCGCGGAAACGCGCCGCGGCCCCTCAGAAGCGCTGGCGGGCGGCGAGGCCCCGGGCGAGCGCCGCGGCGAAGAACGGGCCGCGGTAGATCATTCCCGTGTAGACCTGCACCAGCGTGGCGCCGGCATCGAGTTTCTCCGCGGCGCCGGCGACATCGGTGATCCCGCCGACCCCGATGAGGGGCAACCGCCCCTGCGTGGCGCGGGCGACGTAGCCGATGATCTCGGTGGAGCGGCGGCGGAGGGGGGCGCCGCTGAGCCCGCCGGCCTCGCCCACCGCGGCGAACGGGCCGGGCCGCGCGATCGTCGTGTTGGTGGCGATGAGGCCATCGAGGCGGAATTCGGCGACCACCGCGAGGACGGCGTCGATCTGGGGCCAGGAGAGGTCGGGGGAAATCTTGAGCAGGACCGGGACCGCGCGGCGACCCGCGGCGGGGCGTTCGCGGTTGGCGGCGGTGATCGTCTGCAGCAGTTCCCGGAGCCGGGCCTCGTCCTGCAACTGGCGGAGGTTGGGCGTGTTGGGGCTGGAGACGTTGAGCACGACGTAGTCGGCCCAATCCGCGAGCAAGCGGAAGCTCGCGAGGTAGTCGGCGGTGGCCTCCTCCAGGGGCGTCACCTTGGATTTGCCGAGGTTGATGCCGAGGGGGATGGCCCGGTGGCCGGGGCCGGGTTGCTGCGCGAGGCGGGCGGCCATCGCGGTGGCACCGCCGTTGTTGAAGCCCATCCGGTTGATCACGGCCTCCTCGGCGGGATAGCGGAACATCCGGGGCCGCGGGTTGCCCGGCTGGGCGTGGGCGGTGACCGTGCCCACCTCGACGTGGCCGAAGCCGAGGGCGGCGGCGGCGGGCCAGGCCCGGGCGTCCTTGTCGAAGCCGGCCGCGAGGCCGACGGCGTTGGGGAACGTGAGGCCGAAGGCCTGCACGGGGCGTTGCACGCGGGCGAGGCGCTGGTGCCGGGCGGCAAGGAGGCGGCAGAGGGGGCCGAGGCGGCCGAGGGCGGCCATCGCGTTGACGCCGAGCTCGTGCGCGTGCTCCGAATCGCGGCGGAAGAGCGCCGGCCGCACCAGCTTTTCATAGAGGCTGCCCATTCGCCCAACCTGGGCCCAAAGCGGCCGCGTTGGCAAGGCGCCGAGTGGCAGAACCCCTTTTTTTTGAAGTGGTTCCAGAGCCGGCCGCGTCGCGAAGGGACCGCAAGAAACAGCGCTCAATTTTGCTTGTTTTTTGAATCTCAGGAAACACGCTGCGCGAAAATTTCACCCGACTTTTTTCTTCCATGGCCAAAGCAATCAAACCGCTCGAATGGTGCGTCGTCCGCCTCGGCGAGGATCACAACTGGTGGGTCGCCGAGACCAGCGACCCCGTGCGCTGGGACGTCGACGGCCTGAGCATCGTCGATCCGCGGCAGGTGCAGCACCTGGTCGAGCTGGTGGAGCCGCTGCGGGATTACGGGTTTGACCAGGACATCTTCGAGGCGGCCTTCATCCCGTTCCGCATCGACAAGGACTTGGGCACCGGAAAGGTGCGCCTGCGCCGGATGAAGGAGTCGCTGTTCGAGTCGGAGGAGAAGCTCTTCGCGCTGCCGGACATCCTTGACGAGGAGAACGGTCCCTACGCCGACCTGCTGGATCACCTCACCCGGTGCCGGGTGAAGATGCTCAACGACCTGTTCAAGTTTGAGACCAAGCTGTCGGTCGACGAGGTCGAGGACGAGATCCGCGAGGACCAGAACAGCAGCTTCATCCAGGGCAAGGCGGTGCACGTCTTCGAGGAGCTCGGCGGCATTCTTGACTACATGCCGGCCGGGTACGATCCGGACGAGGAGGGGCCGGCCAAGGGCGAGGGCGATGAGGCGGACGACGAGGACCTGCCGGAGCTCGACGCGGAGGAGGAGGAGAAGCTCAAGAACGACGACTCCCTGAAGTGGGATGAGGACGAGGAGGGAGACGGCGACGACGAGGAGAAGAAGGAAGGCGACGAGGACGACGACGAGGAGGATGAGGATAAGGACGGCGGCGACTCCGACGACGAGGAGGAGAAGCCGAAGACCCGTTCGCGGAAGCGGTGACCGGCCGCGCCGCCCGCGCTTGCACCGGGCGGGCGCGCCGGTTTGCTCCGCCGCGATGCCCGCACCGTTGTCCAACCGCCGACCTTGGCCGCTGAAGTGGATCGTCGTCGCGATCCTCGCGGTGGTCGTGCCGTACACGTGGCTGACGCTGTACTATCGCAAGCCCGGGCCGGCGTTCCAGCCCTACGAGGACCTGCGCCGCCAGGCGAACGTGAAGCGGCTGCTCGCGGCGGGCTACCAGCGCATCCCGCTCACGGCGCAGCGGCCGGCCGACCGGCCGGCGGTCCCCGGCGGGGCGGAGGCGCGGAGCGTGGCGGGGGGGCTGCCGGCGGATCTGGTGGAGACGTTGGTCGAACCCCTGCCCTTGGCGGAAGAGATCCTGACCGTGCGGGCGGCGCCGACCGTGGCCCAGCGGTTGCCCTACACCATTGAACTCACGTGCCGGCTGGCCTCCGATCAGGAGCAACTGGGCGGGGCAGACCTGTATGTGCGGGGCAACCAACTGGTGCTCGCGCCGCGGTTTGAGCGGGTCAGCGGCGGCCTGCAGACCCGTTCGCGGCAGACCATCGCGCTGCTGACCCTGCCCGGCGGCACGCTGGCGCCGGGCGCGTACGAGGTGCTGCTGCCGGGCGGACGCGGCTCCCGCACGTGGCGGCTCGAGGTCAAGTGAGCCGCGGCGGCTATTGACCTGCCCGGTCGCATCCCCGACAACTCGCCGCCCCACCGATGAACTCCAGTTCCGGCACGCCCGCCCCCACCTCGGCGATCAGCACCACGATCAAGCCGACGGACCTGCGCGGGATCCTGAAGTACGTGCCGCGTTTCCAGGGGCAGATCTTCGTCATCGCCGTCGACGGTTCGATCATCGCGGATGACAATTTCAGCAATCTCCTGGTCGACATCGCGGTCCTCCGTTCCCTGGGGATCAAGGTGGTGCTGGTGCACGGCATCAGCCACCAGTTGCGCGAGTTGTCGGCGCTGCGGGGCATCCCGATCTCGAACGCAGACGGATCGGGAGTGACCGACGCCGCGACGCTGGACCTCGCGGTGCGGGCGGCGGCGCGGGCGTCCCATGCGTTCGTGGAGGGGCTGACCCAGAACCTGCTCAAGTGCGCGATCACCAATGCCGTGCGGGCCCTGCCGGTGGGCATCATCCGCGGCGTGGACCAGCAGTTCACCGGGAAGGTGGACCGGATCGACAAGGATTTCCTCGGGGAGCTCATCGACCGGCAGATCATCCCGGTGCTGCCGCCGATCGGCTTCGGGCCGGACGGGAAGTCGCTGCGGCTGAACTCGGACCTCCTGGCGGCGGAGGTGGCCGAGGCGTTGCAGGCGACAAAGATCCTGTTCCTCGGGCCGATCGCCGGCCTCCACATCGACGGCGAGTTCCGCCGGGAGATTTCGCTGGAGGCGTTGCAGCACATCGCCCGCGAGACGCCCGCGCGCATCGATCCGTCGGCCCAGAGCAAGGCCCTGCACGCGATCAAGGCGATCGAGACCGGGACGCCGCGGGTGCACATCCTGGACGGACGGATCTTCGACGGGCTCCTGAACGAGATCTTCTCCAACGACGGGGTAGGCTCGCTGGTCTACGGGAACGATTACCAGCAGATCCGGCGCGCGCGGAAGGGGGACGTGCGCCTGATCTACAACCTGACGCGCAACGCGGTCCGCCGCGAGGAGCTGATCCACCGCACCCAGCAGGCGATCGAGAAGAACATCGAGCAGTTCTACGTCTTCGAGGTCGACGAGAACATCATCGCCTGCGTGACCCTGTACTTCTATCCGGACGCGCCGCGGGTGGCCGAGGTGGGCTCGCTTTACGTGATGCCGTTTTACCACAACCGGGGCATCGGCCGGAAGATGGTGGAATACGCCGGGGTGGTGGCCAAGGAGCGCGGCGCCGACACCCTGCTGGCGCTGTCGACGCAGAATTTCGGCTTCTTCACCAACGTGTGCGGCTTCGAGGAGGCCTCCAAGGAGGTCCTGCCCGAAGCGCGGTTGCGCACCTACGAGGAGAGCGGGCGCAACGCCAAGGTGCTGCGGCGGGCGCTCTGAGCGCGGGACGGCTCAGCCGGCCACCGCTTCCGCGACGACCTGCACCTCGACCGTGGTGCCACGGGGGAGCCCGTTGACCGCCACCGCGGCCCGCGCGTGCCGGCCGGCCTCGCCGAAGATGGACACCAGCAGGTCGCTCGCACCATTGAGCACCGCCGGACTCTCGGTGAAGCCATCCACCGCATTGACGTAGCCGTTGACGAAGACGATCCGCGCGACCCGGTCGAGGGAACCGAGGGATGCCCGCAGGTTGGCGAGGGTGTTGAGCACGCAGACCGCGGCGGCCTCACGGGCGCTCTCGACCGTCTGCTCGCGGCCGACCTGGCCCACGTGGGTCAGGACGCCGTTGCGCATCGCGATGGTGCCGGCGCAGTACAGCAGGTTGCCGGTGCGGACGACGGGGACGTAGCTGCCGGCGGCGACCGGCGGATCCGGGAGGGTGAGGCCAAGGGCGGCGAGGCGGGCTTCGGGGGACATCGTCCCCCACCCCACCGCGGCGACGGTCCCGATGCAATCCCTTCCTGCCCCGCGGTCAGGGCGCGGGCGGGAGCACCACCGTGGAGAGATCCAAGGGCGCCTCGAGGATGCCGAGTTCGCGGAGTTGTCCCGCCAAGGCCGCCACCCGCGCCGGGTCCAGCCGGCCGATGCGCTCGCCGCGGGCGGGGTCACCCGTCACGTACCCCCCGGCGATCAGTTCGCGCCGCGAATGCTCCAGGAGGCCGGCCGACATCTGGGGGTTGCGCTGCCGGATGAGCGCGTCGGCCGCGGCGGGATCGGCGGTCAGGTACTCGTGCCAGCCGCGGATCGAGGCCGCCACGAACGCCCGGACCACCTCGGGGCGATCCCGCACCAGCGAGCGGCGCGCGACGACGACGTGGTACGGATCGTAACCCGCGGCCGCGAGGCTGAGCCAGCGCACCTCGCGGCCCTGTTGGCGGGCGAAGTAGGGCTCGTTCGTGACCATCACCTGCTGGATGAGGTCCGGGCGGCCGAGGAACTCGCCCAGGCCGTAGGTGTTCTGGCGTTTCTCGAAGGTGATCCCGAAGCGGCGCTCGAGGTACGGCAGCCACGCCATCCCGACGTTGCCGATCACGGTGCGGCCGGCGAGGTCCGGAAAAGCGCGGACCGGGCTGTCCGCGTGCACCATCAGGGCGAGCGGTTCGTGCTGGAGCGTCGCCATCACCATCACCAGCGGGAGTCCGCGGCTGGCGGCGAGCAGGACGTCGTCGGCGCGCAGCATCCCGAAATCCGCGTCGCCGCGGGCGACCTTGAGCCGGATGCCGGAGCCCGGCCCTCCGGGCCAGATTTCCACCTCGAGGCCCGCGGCCGCGTAATGCCCGGCGGCGAGCGCCTGATAAAAACCGCCGTGCTCGCCCTGCGGGAACCAGTCCGTCTGCAGGACCACCCGCGGGCGCGACGCCGCGGGGGCCGGAGCGGCGGCGGGCTGTTCCGGGCCGCGCGCGCAGGCACCCAGCGCCAGGACGGCGAGGGCCAGGCCCCAGGAACGCAACAGGCGGGAACGCATCCCCCATCCAACCGCCCCGGGAGGGACCCGCGCCAGCCCGAAACGCCCGGATTGCCACGCGGGGCGGGGCCGGTGACGGTGATGGGATGACCTTCGCGGAGTGGAGCGGGATGGCCCCGGCGGCGGCGGCGGCGGAAGTGCACCGGCGGGTGCGGACGCGTTTGGAGCCCGCGCAGCAGCGGGCCGTGCTCGCGTGGCTGCGGCCCGAGGCGGAGCTCGCGGCGGCCCTCGCGGCGGCGGATCCGGGCCGGCCGCTCGGCCGCGTGCCGTATTTTGCGAAGGACCTGTTCGATACCGCCGGCGCGCCGACGGCCGCGGGGTCCACCTTCCTGCCCCGGGAGCGGCCCTCCGGCACGCGGGATGGCGCGCTGGCGGCGGCGTGTGCCCGGGCCGGGGCCGTCCTCGCGGGGAAGACGCAGCTGCACGAGTTCGCCTACGGCATCACCGGGGAGAATCCGCATCACGGCGATTGCCACCGGCCCGGTTTCCCCGGGCGGACCACGGGTGGCTCGAGCAGCGGTTCCGCCGCGGCGGTGGCGGCGGGGATCGTCCCGCTGGCGCTCGGCACGGACACCGGCGGGTCGGTGCGCGTGCCGGCCGCCTTCTGCGGCCTCTTCGGCCTGCGGCTGAGTCCGGGCGAGCCTTGGATCGCCGATGCGGTGCCCTTGGCGCCGACCTGCGACACGGCGGGCTGGTTCACCGCCGGGGCGCAGGATCTCGCGGCCGTCATCGAGGCGCTGTTGCCGGCGGAACGGGCCGCGGAACGCACGCTGCGCGGCCGCAGTTGGGCGCCGGCGGGGCTGGATCCGGCGGTGGCGGCGGCGTTCGCCGGGGCGGCCGGGCAACTGGCGGAGCCCGCGGAGGCGACGCTGCAGGCGGAACTCGCGGCCGGGTTCGCCCCGGCGCTGGCGACCTACCACACCGTCGTCGCGGCGGAGGCCTGGGCGTGGCACCGCGGCTGGTTCGCGCACCGGGCGGCGGAGTACGATCCCAACGTGCGCCAGCGGCTGGAGAATGCGGCGCGCATCACCCCGGAGCAGCTGGCGGCCGCCCGCGCGGCGACGGAAGGCGTTAGGTCGGTCTGGCGAGAGTACTTCCGCACGCACGATTTCCTCGTGCTGCCCGCGGCGCCAACGCCGGCTCCGACCAAGGCCGAGTGCACGCCGGAGCTGCGCAACCGGATCATTACGCTCACCGCGCCCGCGAGCCTGGGCGGTCAGCCGGTGTTGTCGCTGCCCGTCGCGCTGCCGGGCGGCCTCACGACCGGGCTGCAGGTGATTATCCCGGAGGTCCGGAGCCCGGTGCTCCGCTGGGCGTTGCGGACGTTCCGGCCGGATCGAGCAGGCTGAGCAGGTTTCCGCCGAATACCGCGGCCCCGGCTCCCCCCGCCCGGGCCTCGGCGACGAAGCGGGCGAGGCCGGCACCCGGCTCCCGCGGGTAAAGGTGGAGCGGGTGGTCCGAGCCGAAGAGCACGCGCTCCGGCCCGACGGCGCGGAGGAAGGTTTCCCAGATGCCGGGCCCGTGCACGAGCGGAGACGCGGCGGTGTCGTACCAGACGTTCGCCGGCGCCGGTCCCTCGCCCGCCAAGGGCAGCAGCCCGCCCCAATGCGCGAGGATGAAGCGGGTGCCGGGAAAGCGCAGTGCCAGCGCGCGGAAGTCCGCCAGCGGCGTCGCGATGCGTCCCGGGTACGGGCCGGCCGCGGGGTCGGTGACGTGCAGGTTGACCGGCCAGCCGGCGGCGCCCGCCCACGCGAGGACCGCCTCCAGGCCGGGCGCCGAGAGGTCGGCGTGCTGGGCGTGCGGGGACAACTCCCCCACCCCGCGGAGACCCTCGTCGCGGGCGCGCTCCAGTTCCGCGAGGCAGACCGCAGGTCCGGCGGCGGGCGGCACCGTGGCGAAGGCGAGGAGCCGATCCGGGTGGGCGCGGAGGCAGGCCGCAAAGAAACGGTTCTGGAGCGCGCAGGAGGCGGGCTGCTCCCAGTACCAGCCCAGGAGGAGCGCGCGCTCGATCCCGGCGGCGTCGAGCTCCCGGATCAGCTCCTCCGCGGACGGGAAGCCCTGGACCGGGCGGCCGTCGCGGCGCCGGCGCGTGCAGAGCAGGGCCCAGTGCGGCTCGCCATGCGTCGCGGCCCAACCCGCCGGGTCGCGGTTGATCTCCGGGGGGTAGAGGTGGACGTGGGCGTCGAGGATCCGCACGGCGACCGCTCAGGGGGCGGCGTAGACCTCGGCCAGTCCCCGCAACACGCCCTCCAATTCGTTCAGGTAGGCGTCCTCCGCGAGCTGGGCCTTGCGGGCGCGGATATCGGCGAGCCGACCCTCCAGCGTGTCGCGGCGGGCGCGGGCCTCGGGCGAGAGGCGGCGTTCCTCGGCGCTGGGGACGAGGTGGAACTGGTGGGCCCGCAGGCCGTCGAGCGCGGCCCCGTCCCGGGCGCGGCGAGTCGCGAGGACGCCGCGGAACCAGTCGGGCGGCGTGCCGAGGCCGTCGCCGTTGTCATCGAGCAGCGGATGCTCGGTGGCGAGGCGACCGGCGGCCTTGTAGAATTCGCGGGTGCGGTTCGCGGCGGCGAGGTAGGCCTCGAGGAGGGAGACCTGGCCGTCGCGGTCGAGGTCGCTGGCGGGTTCGGCCACCGCCTCGGCGAAATGGCGGCCGAAGCGCGTGTAATTCTGCTCGTTGCCGCTGCGGGTGGCGGTCACGACGATGCGGCCCGGACCGGCAAGGCGGGGCAGGAACGGGGCGCTGGCGGAGCCGGTGTGGACGAACGCGAGCGGCCGCCGGACGGGCTGGAGCCAAGCGGCGAGTTCCGCCGAGGTGAAGTCTGGTCCGCGGAGGTTGAAGCGCGCCTCGCGGCCGTCGAACGTGCCGTGCCCGACCAGAACCAGCCACAGCTCGGCCTCGCCGGCGTTCGCCTCCTCTGTCAGGATCCGCCGGAGCTGGTCGCGTTCGGCCTCGGCACCTTCCGCGGGGGCCGCGCCTTCGCCGATGATCCGCAGCCGGGCCCCGGCGCGGGCGCAGGCGTCGGTCCACGCCTTGACCTGCGCGGTGAAGTCCGGCGCGAACTCGGCCTCGCCCGCCGGGCCGCAGACCAGGAGGACGGTGGGCGGGCCGGCGGCGCGGAGGGCGACGGCGCCGAGGGCGAGGAGGAGCAGGAGGCGGCGGATCACGGGAGACCTTTCCAGCGGCGGAGCCCCCATTCGGCGAGCAGGCACGCCAGGGCGAAGGCGAAGAAGAGGGGCGAGTGCCAGGCGGGCTGGGACCAGGTTTCCATCACGGGGGCGCGCAGCTCGGGCAGGCGGCGGACGAAGCCATCGAGCTCGTCCGCGGCGACGACGCGGCCGCCGGTGCGGCGGGCGAGTTCCTCGAGGAGGGCGACGTTGGGCTGGAGCGAGCGGAACTCCTCGGCGGCGAGGTCGCTGCTCCAGCCGGTCTCGGCCCGGCCGAGGTCCGCGCCGTCGGCGCCGCGGACGGTGGCGACCGCCCGGAAGCCGCCCGTCTGCCGGGGCACGTAGGTGGCCTCGTGCAGGCCGGGTTCGGCGGCGGAGGGTTCGGCGGCGAGCCGCAGCGGCGGCCCCGGCGGCGCGGTGGCGCCGGCGAGGAGGACCGGTTCCACCTCGAGGCTGACCACCGCGTCGTCGACCGGCTGGAACTTCTCGTCGCGCACGCGGACCTGCAGGCGCTGGGCGCCGTTGGGGTCGCCCGCGACCGGTTCCGCCGTGACCTGGATCCGGCCCGGAACGTCCGCGACGAGCCAGCGCACCAGCTGGCGCCAGGAGCGGGCCATGTCCTCCTGCGCCGCGGCGTCGCGCATCCCCCAGCGCCAAAGGTCCCCGACCATCAGGGCGGCGGTGCGCCCGCGGCCGAACCGCTGCACGGCCAGCGCGGGCAGCTCCGTCCCCTTCTCGTCGCGCACGCTGGCGATCACGCTGGCGCCGGGCTTGAGGGCCCGCACGCGGTTGAGCACGGCGAAGGGGGGCATCGCCTCGAGCCGCGCGCGTTCCTCGCCCTCGGTCTCGCGCAGGCGGGCCCACGGTTGGAGCCAGCCTTCGCGCGAGAGCTGGAACTGGACCTTGGCCGGCCCGGCCGTCTCCTCCGCGGAGCGGTCGAGGTACACGGGGAGCATCTCGCCGACGGGCGTGCGGTGGTAGCGGCCTTCCTGGAAGGACTCCATGCCCCCGAGCATCAGGAAACCGCCGCCGCGCTCGGACACGAAGCGCTGCAGGAGCGCCGCCTGGTCGGCGGAGAAGAACTCGGCCTCGAGGTCGTCGACGATCACCGCGTGGTAACCGAAGAGCTCCTCAGGCGTGCGCGGGAAACCCGCCCTCAGTTCCAGTTCATCGCGGGTGTTGAGGCGGACGAGGACCGGCTGGTCGTAGCGTTGGACGTCCTCCGGCGCCTGGTTGCCGAAGCCGCGGAAGAGGGGGTTGCTGGTCTCGCCGGCCCGGCCCCGGAAATCGAACTTCGGCTCCCGCTTCGCCACGCGGATCAGGCCGACCAGCTGCAGCTGCTCATCGCCCTCGATCGCGCGGTTGAGGAACTTGTACTCCCAGTTCGGCCGGCCGGAGACGTAGAGGACGCGGAGCGGGCCGCGGCCGCGGTCGACGGTGATGACGCGCTGGTTGTTCACCCGGGTGGCCTCGGAAGCCTCCTCGCCCGGCGGCGGGGACACCCTCACCTCGTGGAAGGAGAGGCCCGGCTCGGCGGGCTTGAACCGGAAGCGGAAGCCGAGCGTCTCGCCCTCGCGGCGGACCTCGCGGGTCTGCTCCTGCAGCACCTTGCCGGTGCGGTCGAGCAGGCGCGCCGTCACGGGCCGGCCGGTGAAGCCACCCGCGACGACCTCGGCCTGCACATCGACCGGGGCGTCCTCGAACGCGGACTGGGTGACCGCGACCTGGGCGAGCGAGAGGTCCCGCACGGCGCCCGGGCGGCCGAGCACGACCGGGTAGACCGGGGGGAGGCCGGCGAGGTCGGCGGGGAGGCCGCCGCGAAGGTCCGTGGCGATGCCGTCGGTGAAGAGCAGGATGCCGGCGACGGGCCGGCCGGTGAGGCGCTCGGTGACCGCGCGGAGCCCGTGGCCGAGGGCGGTGGCGCGGCCCTCGAAGGTGAGGTCGCGGAAGTCGGGCGAGGCCTGCAGGCGGGCGTCGAGCACGTAACGGCGGACGTCGAAGGTGGCCGCGAGCGCCCCGGGCCACGCGGCGCCAGCGGGGTCGAGCAGGGCGCGGAGTTCCTCGCCGCGGGAGCGCGGCGCGCCGGGATCGCGGACCTGCAGGCTCTGGCTGTTGTCGGCCACCACCGCGAAGAGGTTGGCGCCGGGCCGGGCCCGCTGGCGGACCCAGGTGGGCTCGAGGAGGCAGAGCACGAGGGCGGCGCAGCCGAGGGCCTTGAGCGCCGCGAGGCCCCACCGCCACGGGTGGCCGGCGGCGCGGCGGTAACCCCAGGCCAGCGCGACCAGGGCGACGGCGCCGGCGGCCAGCGCAGGCCAGAGCCAGGCCCCGGCGGAGAAGGTGAGCGTGGACCCCATCGTTCAGCGGTCCTTGCCCAGTTCCTCGTAATAGCGCCGGACCGCCTCGGCGAAGCGGGCGGGCACCGGATCGCGGTCCAACGGGACGAGCGGATCCTTGGATTCGCGGCGCGCGAGGTCCTCCGCGACGCGGCTGCGCACCTCGAGCAGCGGGCGCAGGATCTGCAGCTGCACGGAGGCCCAGTCCGGCTTGCGCCGATCCTGGCGGAAATCCCGGCGCACCAGCCGGGCTCGTTCGCGGGCGGAGGCGAGGGCGTTGCGCAACTCGGGGGACTCGACGAGGTCCTCGACGTCGCGCAAGCGCTCGCTCCAGCGGTTGAATTCCTCGCCGGTGAGCGGGCCGCGGGTGACGGTGCCGCCGAAGTCACCGCCGCCGATCCCGGCGCGTTCTCCGCCGGTGTCGAAGAGGGCATCGAGGCCGAGGGATTCCCGGCCGCCGCCACCCCCGCCGCCGCGGCGCACGGGGCGCGGTCCGTCGGCGGCCATGCGCTCACCGGCCGGGCGGGCCTCGGAGCGCCCGCGAGCCTCGTTCTCGCCAGGGGCGCCCGCGCTGCCGCGGCCTTCGCCCGGAGCCTCCCCGGCGCCGGTTGAGCCCGGTTGCCCCGGAGTCCCCGCGGCGACCGCTTCGCCCGGAGTGCGACCAGGAGTGGAACTCGGACGGCCGGGCTCACCCTCCGGCGCGGAGCCGGGACCTTCGGCGCCGGCGGGTCGTTCCCCGCCGGGAGCACCGGCGGAGGCCTGCCGTTCCTCGCCGGGTTGGCCGGCGCCCGGGGCGCCCGCGGCGGCGAGTTCGCGCTGCAACTGGTCGGCCAGCGCATCCAACTCGGAACGGGCCAGCTTCAGTTGCTCGGCATCGTCGCCCAGCACGCGCTCCGCGGCGCGTTCCACCCCGCGGCGCACCTCGTCCACCAGCCCGCGGGAGCGCTCGCCGGCCTGTCGCGCCTCGGACAGCAGGCCGTCGCGGAGGAGCTCGCGCGTCACGTCGACCGCGCGGCCGCCCTCCTCGCGTTCCTGGGTCCGCTGGAGGCGGTCGTTGAGGTCGCGGGAAAGGGCGCCGCCGGCGAGGAGGCCCTCGCGCGCGTCGCGGACGGCCTTCGCGTCGTCCTGGCTGACCTTGCGGAGGCTGTCGTACAGTTGGCGGGACAGCAGCGGCTCGGAATTCTCGGCCTGCTCGGAGAGGCGGCTGGCGCGTTCGACGAGGCGGTTGAGCTGTTCCTTCTGGCCCTCAAGCTGGTCGAGGAGTTCCTGGCGGTCGCCGGCGCCGGAGAGCGTCTTGCGCGTGCCGGCGGCGCCGCCCTGGGCGAGGCGTTCCAGCTGACGGGCGGCCTCCTCCTGCTGCTGGGCAAGGCTGCGGGCCTCGCCGCGCATCGTCCGCAGTTCCTCGGCGAACTCGCCCGCGCTCTGGCGGCGGAGCTCGTCGCGCATCTCCTGCAGCTGGCGTTGGGCGCGGGAGCCGGAGGCGAGGGCTTGGGCGACGGAACCGCCGGCGGCGGCATCGGCGGCCTGGCGGAGCTGGTCGCGGGTCTCCTCGAGCTGCTGACGCTGGTTGGCGAGGGCGGCCTGGTTCTCGGCGCGGTCCATCCGCTGGCGGATCTCGTCCGCGTCGGCCAGCATCTGGCGCTGTTCCTCCTCGAGGCGGCGGAGCCGGCGGGCGGCCTCCTCGCGCTCGGCCTCGGTCTTCGCCTCCTGCAAGGAGGCCTGGACCTCGCGCAGGCGCTCGTTGAGGTCCTGCTGGCGGCGGGCGAGCTCCTGCAGGCGGTTCATCACCGCGAGCTGCTCGCGGCGTTCCTGGTTCTGCGGGGAGCGGGCGACGCGCTGCGTCTCGTAGCGGTTCTCGGACTGCTCGAGTTCCAGCTGGTCGAGCTGGCGTTGGTTGCCGCCGCCGCCGCCCCCCCCGCCCTGCTTGCGGTTCCGACGGGCGACCGAGGTTTCCCGGCTCTGCAGCCGCAGCAGGGCCTGGAAGGCGGCCTGCTCGTGGACGAGGGCCTGCGCGAGCGGCTCGGGGTTCGTCGCGGCCTCGCGCAACCGTTCCACGGCGCGCTCCATCCCCTGGAGGACCGGCTGCCAGAGGGCCTCCTGCCGCGGCCCCCGCGCCTCCGCGGCGGCCTCGCCCGCCTGCGTCAGCGCCTGCTGCTGCGACTCCAGGACCACCTTGGCGTCCGCCGCGTAACCCGCCTTGGCGCCGTCGCGGCGCAGGCGCCACGTGGCGCTGATGATCTGCTTCTGCAGCTCGGTGAGACGCTGCGCCTGCTGGCCCTGCTGGCCGCCCTCGCCCTCACCGGAATCCTGCCGCTGCTCGCGGAAGATCTCGTCGAAGGGTCGCACCTCCGCGAAGAACAGGTCCCCCTGCGTGCGGCGCGGCCGGCCGTCCGGCCCGATGTCCTCGGCCCACGCGTGCCAGGTGACGAGGTCGTCGGGCTTCGCCCCGAGTTCCTCCAGCCGCAGGAGGTGCGTGAAGGGCCGCTTTTCGCGCGCCGGCGCCTCCCGGCCCAGCTCCACCTCGACCGTCGCGCCCTCCGCGAGCGAGTACGCCAGGCCGTGGCGCAGCACCCCGAAGTCGTCCCACACCGTGCCCTCGAAGCCGACCTCCTCCAACGCGGAGGGGCGCACATCGCCGCGGGGCAGCGCGAGGCGGATCTCCGGCGGGCGGTTGGGTTGAACGTCGATCGTGAAGGGGACGGGCGTCTTGGCGCCGCGGCCCTCATCGTCCGTCAGCTGCAGCTCGTAGGTTCCGCTTGCGGCGGGCACGTGCCCGGCGAGCAGCGCCTCGGGCCGGCCCGGGGTGACCTGCAGCTCCAGCGTGCCTTGGGTGGCGCCGCGGCCGACCAGGCGCGCGGAACGCACGGGCTTGTTCAACGCGAGGGTCAGGTCGAGCCGCGTGCCCTCGACGGCGCTGACCCGCCGCGTGTCCTCGATGCGGCGGGGCGGGAGGCCGGTGTAATCGGGAAACGTGAGCGCGAAGTCGGCGCGGAGCAGGCGGGGATGTTCGAAGACGGAGACGCGGAATTCCGGCGTGCGGCCGCCGGGGTACTCGACCTGGTAGGTCAGATCCCGCTGCACCTCCGGCACGCTCCCGCCGAAGACCGGATCAGCCAGGCTCTTCACCAGCGGGACCGTGCGGGACGCGGCCCCGGACTCGCGCACCACCAGCGTGACGCCCGCGGGGACCTCGCCGCCAAAACGCGCCAGCACCACGAGGCTCTCGCCTTTCTCCAGCTTGGTGTCGCCCGGGGTGACCGTGACGCCGTCGCCCCCCTTCCAGGAGGGTTTCTCGCCCAGCACGGGGGTTACCCGCAGGTAAGACAGCGAGGCGACGAAGAGGCCGCAGGCTCCCCAATGCAGCGCCTGGCCGACCACGATCCGCGGCCACGGCAGAACGTCGCGCCAGTCCGAACGCGTCGCCTGGGCGGCCGCCTCCTGCAGGAGCCGTTCCCGGAAATAGGCCCCGGGAGCGGCGGCGTCCCCCGACTGCTGGACCGCGGTGAGCAGCAGGCCGTCCAGCTCCGGGTGCGCGGCCTCGATGCGACGGGCGAGCCAGCGGTTATCGATGGGCCGGGTGAGCTGGTGGAGGGCGAGGCCGAACGCGAGGGCGGCGCCGAAACCGGCGACCGCGGGCAGCACGAGGGGGGAAGTCCAGCCGAGGGGGCCCTGGAGCCACGCGAGGCCGAGGGCGAGGAGGGCGGAAGCGGCCCAGCCGGCGGCGAGGGCGCGCCAGAAACGGAACCAACGGATCCGCGCGGCGACCCGCCGGAGCCTTTCGCGCAGGACAGGATCTTTCATGGGGAAGAGGCCGCCGGGCGGATCGCCCGGCCGGCGAGGAAGGTTTCGGCCAGCAGGACTAGCAGCGCGGCGGCGACGAGCCACCGCCAGAGCTGCTGCCGGCCCTCCGCCTCGGCGCCGAGGAGCGTCGCGGGGGAGACCGGTGCGGGGGATGCGACGCTGGCGCGGGTGACGGGAACGCCGAGGCGCTCGAGTTCATCCGCGCCGAGCGGCGTCGTGCGGCTCTCCGCGGGATCGAGGTTAACGGCGAGGCGCAGCGCTCCAGGGCCGGAGCCGACAGCGTAGATGCCGGGCGCGACCGCCCCGCGGAACGGCTGACCCGGCGTCACCGCGACGGTCTCCCCGCCGGGATCGCGCACCGGCCCCGCGGCTTGGGCGGCGGGCAACGCGACCGGATCCCCGACCAGCACCTGGGCGTTGAAGGCGCCGGTTCCCCCGGCCGCCTCGAGCAGGGACCACAGGAGGGGGACAAACTTCGAGGAGAGGGCGAGCTGGCTGTCCGCCGGATGCCAGCCGCTGGTCCACACCAGCAGGCGGCCGCGGCCGCGCGGGAGCTCGAGGAGCAGCGGATGCCCCGAATCGAGACGGACCAGCACGCGGGCGCCCGGCAGCGCTGCCGGATCAAGCTCGCGGTGGCGCCAGACGCGGATGCGGCTGAAGTCGCTGAAGCGGGCGTCCGCGAACGGCGCCAGCAACGGGTGGCCGAAGTCCACCTCGGCCCAGTGCGCGGGACGGTCGGCGCGGGATTCGCGGAGCGGCACCGCGGGGGTTCCGGCCAGCCGGCCCAGCGCTTCGCCCTCCGCGGCCCCGTCGCCGCGCAGCAGCACCACCACGGTGCCGCCGTCCGCGATCGTCCCGCGCAGGGCCTCCTCGTTGCCGGCGAGGGTGGAGACAAAGGTGAGGCGGGCGGCGGCGAGGTCGGCGGCCGCCAGCGGCACCGCGGGCGGGCGCGTCTCGACCTGCACCGCCACCCGCGGGGTCTCGGCGAACGCGCGCCGCAGGAAGAAGAGCGGCTGCGCCGGGTCCGTGGCCGGCTCGGCGCCCACCCAGAGCACCCGCGGCCGCTCCGGCACCGGCGCGATCCAGTAGATCGTGTTGTCGAAGGGGTCCTCATCCCCGGAGAGGACCAAGCGCTCGTCCCCGGTGGCCCCGGCCGGACGCGTGAGCGCCAGGGTGCGGGTCTGCCCCGGGGGCACGTACGCCTCCACCGCCTCACCCACCGCGGCGCCCTCCGCGCCCGGCGTGGCGCCCGGCCGCCGCCACGTGAGGGCAAACCGCTCCTGCCGGGAGCCCGCCGCATTCGAAACCCGGACCCGCACCTTGGCCTCCGGGGCCCGGGCGGCGTCGGCGGACTCGGTCAGCAGTTGCAGCCCGGCATTGGTGGTGGTCCGCGGTGCCACGGGCTCGAGCCGCAGCTCCACGCCCCGCGGCCACTCGAAGGCCTGCAGGGACTCGAGGCGGCTGCCTTCCTGCAGATCGCTGACCAGAACGATCTGGCGGGGACCGGGCGCGCGGCCCGGCTCGTCCTCGGCCAGCAATTCCGCGGCAAAGGCGAGCGCCCGTCCCAGCTGGGTGCCCGCCCAACCCGGCTCGAGGCCCGCGACGCGACCCTCGGCCAGCGCGCGTCGTTCGCCGGGGGCCGCCTGGTTCCACGCCCGGAAATCGAGCAGCGTCTCGACGGAGCGGTCGAAGGCCACCAGCGCGACCTGATCCTCAGGCGCGGCCTGCGCGAGCAGGGTGCGGACGCGGGCGCGGGCGTCCTCCCAGAGGCCCTCCCGGCGCATGCTGGCGCTGCGGTCGAGCAGCACCACGATGCGGCGGGGCGGATTCGCGGTGGGATCGACGGCCGGGGACTGCGGCAGGAACGGACGCGCGAACCCGAGGGCGAGCACGAGCAGGGCGAGGCACCGCAGCAGCAGGAGCAGCCAGTGCTCGACGCGGTGGCGCTGGGACACGCGAGGCGGACTGGGCTCAAGGAAGAGCAGCGAGCTGAAGCGCACGCGCTCGCGCGTGGCGCGCCGCACGAGGTGGTACAGGATCGGCCCCGCCACCGCGAGGGCACCGAGGAGGAAAAGCGGCGTGAGGAAGTTCATCCGCTCCCTCCCCCGGTCGCGCGCCGAACCAGCCTGCCCCGGCGGGCACGGGCCTGCAGGAACGAGAACAGGGCGAGCTCCAGCGGTTCATCGGTCCGCACCTCGTGCAACATCACTCCGAGGCGCGCCGTGATGCCCCGGAGTTCCTCCCGGTGCTGGGCAAACCGGCGCCCGTAACCCTCCCGCGCCTGCGCCGGATCGATGTACACCGTGCGCCCGGACTCGACATCTTCCACCAGCGCCGGGCCGCCGAGCCCGAGCGCCGGCTCGGCGGGATCGAGCACCCGGAACGCCGCGACCTCGTGGCCCGCCGCGGTGAGGGTGAGCAGGTCGCGCCCGAGCCGTTCGAGCGGCGCGAGAAAATCCGACAGCACCAGCACCAGGCCGCGCTTGGCGGTGAGCCGGGAGAAATGCTGGAAGGGCGCCGACAGGTCCGTGGCGCGCCCGGCCGCGGGCCGTTCCAGCGTGTGCAGGAGCTGGCGCAGGTGACCCGCCCGGTGGCGCGGCGGCAGGTGGTCGCGCACCTGCTCGTCGAAGGTCGTCAGCCCGACCGCGTCCCCCTGCTGATGGAGGAAGTAGGCCAGCGTGGCCGCGAGCGTCGCCGCATAGGCCGCCTTGGTGATCCCGGCGGAGCCGTACTCCATCGAGCGGCTGCGATCCGCGAGGACGTGCACCCGCAGGTTCGTCTCGTCCTCGTACTTGCGGAGGTAGAAGCGGTCCGACCGCGCGAAGACCCGCCAGTCGACGTGGCGGGGGTCGTCCCCGGGGGTGTACTGGCGGTACTCGGTGAACTCCACCGAGAACCCGTGGTACGGGCTGCGGTGGAGCCCGCTCCAGAAACCCTCGACGACCGCCCGCGCCCGCAGCTCGAGGCTGCGGATGGTCATCAGCGCGCGCGGATCGATCAGCGCGCCCGGGGCGGCGGCGAGGGTGGCCATCGGATCAGGTCCGGCCCGCGCCCCCCCGCGCCAGCTCGACCAGCCGGCGGATCACCTCGTCGACGCGGATGCCCTCCGCCTCGGCGCGGTAGTTGAGCAAAATGCGGTGCCGCAGGACCGGCTGCGCGAGGCTGGCGAGGTCATCGAGTGTGACGTGCGCGCGGCCGGCGAGGAGCGCCCGGGCCTTGCCGCCGAGGACGAGGAACTGCGCCGCCCGCGTGCCCGCGCCCCAGCCGACCCAGTCGTTGACGAAGTCCGGGGTGCCGGGCTGGCGCGGCCGGGAGAGCGCCGCGAGGCGTACCGCGAATTCCACCATCTCGGTCGCCACGGGGACTTGGCGCACCAGCTCGTGGAAGCGCAGCACGTCTTCTCCGGTGAACAGCGGCTCAATCGCGGGCGGTCGGCCGGCGGTCGTCCGCCGCACCACCTCCACCTCGTCGGCGGCGGGCAGGTAGTCCATCACCACGTTGAACATGAAGCGGTCGAGCTGGGCCTCCGGCAGCGGGTACGTGCCCTCCATCTCGATCGGATTCTGGGTGGCGAGGACGAAGAACGGTTCCTCCAGCGGATAGCGGACCCCGGCGGCGGTGACCTGGTGCTCCTGCATCGCCTCGAGCAGGGCGGCCTGCGTCTTCGGGGGCGTCCGGTTGATCTCGTCGGCGAGCACCAGGTGGGCGAAGATCGGCCCCCGCACGAAGGTGAGCCGGCGGCCGCCCGCGCCGTCGTCCTGCAGGATCTCGGTGCCGGTGATGTCGGCCGGCATCAGGTCCGGGGTGAACTGGATGCGGGAGAAGCGCAGGTGAAAGACCTGGGCGATGGACTTGACGAGGAGGGTCTTGGCGAGGCCGGGGGCGCCGGTGATGAGGCAGTGCCCGCCGGCGACGAGCGCGAGGAGGATCTGCTCGATCACCTCCCGCTGGCCGACGATTGCCTTGGCGAGCTCGGCCTCGATGCGGCCCCGCCCGGCGAGCAGGCGCTCGGCGACGTCCCGCTCGGAGGCGGGAGCCGCGACGGGAGGAGGAGCGGACGGGGCGGGGTCAGCGGGGATGCTCATGAAGGGAGGGGGACGCGCTCAGTGCGTCATCAGGTAGAAGATGAGGTTGATGCCGAGGGGATAGGAGATCTTTTCCGAGAAGGTCGCGAAGTAGTCGGCGTTCTCCCCCTCGCGTTCCCAGCCGTCGCTGAGGTCGCTGTTGTGGAAAGCGATCACCATGATGCGGCCGCGGTCGTCGAGGAGGGCGCGCACGGAGAGCTTCTCCGAGTCGGGCCCGCGGTCGATCTGCAGCGGCGCGGAGGGGTCGTCGGGGTTCCGCGCGCGGTTCCAGAACTGCATCGTCGGCACCTGCAGCGCCTGCAGCGGACCCTTCAGGTCGTAGACGCAGTGGAACAGCGGATGCTCGATGCTCAGGTCCGTCCAGTTGCGCTCCGGGAGGATGCGCCGCATCTGCGCGGCGAGGCCGTTCCACTCGATGGAGTTCCAGAAGTCGACGATCGCGATCACGCCGCCCGCGAGCAGGTACTTGCGCAGGCTGGCCACCTCCGCGTCGTTGAGGATCGAGTAGCCGGGATGCGTGAGGTACAGGAACGGGTAGTCGTGCAGTTCGGGCTCGGTGAGGCGCAGGACGCGTCCGTCCGGGTCGGCGCGCAGCGAGGTGAGCTGCTGGAGCCGGTAGGAGAGGTTGAGGTCGGCGTCCGGGAAATCCACCCACCACCCGATGCTGCGGCCGCGGTGGAAGACCGGGGAGGGCGCGGTGGTCGGGCCGGCCTTGAAGACGCCACGGGCGAAGGTGAACACGTCCTTCTCGAAACCCGCCGGGTTGCTCCACTCCGGGGTGCCGGTGCTGTGCGAATCCACCTCGCGGGCGGTGCGCACCGAGTTCTCGTCGATCATCCCGCTCCCCTCGGTGCGGACCCACGAGGAGCCGGCGTCGGACTCGTTGCCCCAGCGCGGCGCACGGACGGGACCGCGGCCGCCGGGCGCGGGCTGGGCCAGCAACGCGGCATTCCGGTCCGGAACCGGCGCGGCCGGCGCGGCGACCGCGCTGATCCCGCCGGGTGCGCAGGCACCGGACGCGGGGCCGCGGCCCGCCCCGGTAAGCGCCAGCCCGCCTCCCAGCAGGGCGAGGGCGGCCAGGGCGCGGCGGACCGGGGGAAGCGTGGTGACGGAGGCGGCCATCGGCTCAGTGGGTCATCGCGTAGAACACGACGTTGATGCCGAGGGGGTACGCGACGCGCTCGGAGAAGTTCTTGAAGTAATATTCGTACTCACCCTCGCGCTCCCAGCCGTCGCCGTTGTCGGTGTTGTGCGCCGCGAACACCATCATCCGGCCCTTGTCGTCGTGGATCGCCCGGTGGTGCACGGTGCGCGAATCACCATCGTGCTGCTCCCAGGTGATGCCGGTGTACTGGCTCTCCTCCCCGGTGCGGACGTTCGGGACCTGACCCTTGGCCTTGATCTGGAAGACGCAGCTGTAGATCGGGTGGTCGAGCGGCAGCTCGGCGAAGGCCCGCTCCGGGAAGACGCGGCGCATCTCGCGCTCGACGTTGTCCCACGCGGACTGGCCCCAGAAGTCATCGAACATCAGGAATCCGCCGTTAAGGAGAAACTTCCGCAGGATCACGACCTCCTCGTCGGTGAAGCGGAGCGCGCCCGGCTCGACGACGTAGATCCACGGGTGGGACGCGAGGTCGGGGTCGGTGAGCTCGAGGATGCGGCCGTCGGGGCTGCACTTGAGCGACGTCATCTGCTGCAGCCGGTACGACAGGTTGAGGTCGCTGTCGGGCAGGTCCGTCGCCCAACCGCCGCCGCGGCGCCCGTAGCCGGAACGGCTGCTCCCGTAGCGGACGCGGGTGAAGGTGAATACGTCCGTCTCAAAGCCGCGGGGATTCTCCCAAACGGGCGTCCCGGTGCTATGCGAGGGGACCTCGCGGGCGGTGCGGACGTCGGCCCGCGCGCCGCCCTCGCTCCAGAAGCCGCCGCGGCCGGGGAAGCGCTGGGCGAGCAGCAGCCCGGCGAGGCCGAGGCCGGCGCAACCGAGGAGCCAGCGGCGCGCCCGGGTCATGGCGCGAGCCCTCCGGCGGGCGCGGGGCCCAGTTCGCGCAGCAGGCTGAGGGCGGCGCGGAACCGCGGGGTCTCCTCGAGCGCGAGCAGGACGTGGCGCCGCGCCGCGGCACGCTCGCCGCGGCGCAGGAGCACCCGGGCGAGCTCGTGGTGCAATTCGGCCCGCTCGGGGACGTCGAGCTGCAACAGCGTGCGCCAAGCGACCACCGCCGCCGAGTCGTCGCCCAGCGCCGCCGCCGCGCGCGCCAGTTGCCGGTACGGGCCGGGCACCAAGGGATTCACCGCAAGGCTGCGCTCGGCGTTCTCCCGCACCTCGGGCCACGCCCCGTCGGCGGCGGCCAGTTCCATCAGCCGCTGGTAGGCCTCGACCGCCTCGTCGTCCGTCGCGGCCCAGCGGCGGAGGGCTTCCCGTTCGCCCGCGGTGTCGCCGAGGGCCCGCAACGCCGCGGCGAGCGGCCGGTGCGCCGCTTCCTCCCCCTTCTGGTGGGGGTACAACTCCACCAGCCGCCGCAGCGGCACCACGGCCCCGGCCCAGTCCTGCGCGGCCGCGAGGCGCTGGGCCTTGGCCCGCAGCACCCAGTAATTGTCCGGCTGCCGGCGCTCCCACGCCGCGAACTCGGTGGCGCCCTCCTCGAGGAAGACGGCGGCCTCCGGGCGTTCCCACCCCAGGCCCGGCGCGAGCCGCTCCGCCTGCTCCCGCGCGTAGGCGGCGAAGGCCGGTTCGAGCTGCTCCAACGGCACCGTGCGGCGCGCGAGCGCGGCGTTGATCTCCACGCCGTCGCGCAGGTCCTGCAGGATCGCGCGCAGCGCGTCGAGGCCGTGGCGCGCGACCAGGTACTCCACCACCAGCGACGACTGCAGGTAGGCAAACTGCAGGTGCCGGGAGGATTTCGGCGCGAGGAAGGCGGCGCTCAGCCGGCCCACGGGGACCAGGTCGTCGCCCAAGATCATCTCGCGGTAGGCGGGGTTGATCCGCTGCCCCCACGCGGGGTTCGCCTGACGCTCCTCGTAGACCGAGATGCCCTCGCTCAGCCAGCGCGGCATCCGGTTGCGGGTGAGCTGCAGGGTGACGACGTGGCAGAACTCGTGCCAGAGGACGGCCTCCCAGTTCGTGGGCGAGGTGCTGCTGGCGGGGCTGTTGGCGGTGACCACCCGGCCGAAGCAGACGCCCAGGAAACCCGCGACGTCGGGCAGGCCGAAGGTGCGGACCGCGAAGTCCCGCGGATCCGCGAAGATCTCGATGTGCGTGGGCCGCTGCAGTTCCGCGCCGTACTTGGCCGCGAGGGTGTCGTGCGCCCGCCGCAGCAGCGCGACCACCCGCGGGCCATAGACGGCGACCTCCGGGGCGGCCATCCGGACCACGAAATCGTCGTTCGCGAGGGTGGCGTACTTGTCCATCGTCTCGCGGAGGGTCACCAGGTTGAAGGCCTCGACGTCGTACTGGTCCCGCTCGTGGACGGCCTGCGCGAGGGCCCAGCCCTCGGCGTGCTCGCCCAAGCGGAGGAGGTCGCTGGCGAGGCGCGCCTTGGCCGGCAGGTGCTCGGGGTCGGCGGCGAGGGCCTTGCGCTGGTAGGCCGCGCCCTCGGCGAAGCGGTACTTGGCGGACAACTCCTCGCCGATGAGCGAGTCGACGCGGGGATTGCCCGGCCACGCGGTGAGCGCCTTGGCGCGGGCGAACTGCTCGGCCACGGGGTCGTTCCGGAGGTGGGCGAGGACCGCGCGATACGCCCACGCCTCCGGCTGCCCGGGGTGGATGTCGAGCACCGCGGCGATGCCCTGCTCGGCCTCGGCGTAGGCCTCGGCGGAAAGGTGATTATCCACGGTCTGCAGGAGCGCGGGGACGTGCCGCGGGTTGCGCTCGAGGGCGGCGGCGAGGGCGGCCTGCGCGACCTTGCGGTCACTCTCGGAGTAGGCGCGGGCGCGGCCGGCGTGGAGGTCGGCATCGTCGGGCAGCTGCTTGAGCCCCTCCTCGAACGCCCGGGCGGCCAGGGCGTAGTCGTGCTTCTCGAGGGCGAGCTCGCCGCGGGCGAGGTAGACGTCGCGGAGGCGCGGGTCGGCCTTCTGGGCGGTGGCGTAGACCTTCTCGAGGACCTCCTTGGGATCGGCGCCCAGCAGGAGGGCGGCACGGCCGAAGACAACGAGGTCCGGCGGCGAACGGTACATCCAGGGGCTGTTGCGCACGGCCTGGCGGACCTCCTCGAGGCGGGCCTGGGCCTCCTCCGGCCGCCCGTTGGCAAAGGCGACGTCGCGCCCGAGCCAGCGAAGCCGCAGGCTGCGGGCGTCGCGCCCCATCGCCTCCTGCAGCGCGGCGTCGGCCTCCGCCACCCGGCCGGTGAGCAGCAGCGCGCGGATGAGGAGCAGCGACCACTCGGTGTTGCCCGCGCCCGAGCGGAGCTCGGCCTGGGCCTCGCGGATGACCTCGGCGTACCCCCCGCCGAGCAACCGGTCCCGCGCGGAAGCCAGTTCGGCGCCGCGGACCCCGACGAGGAGCACGGACCACCCGAGCACCAGCCCCGCCCACCGGAGGAAAGCCGGCCGGGCCGGAGCGGAGGGGGCGGGAAGGAGGCGATTCACGGAGGAAGAAGGGGGCGGCGGGTCCCGGGGCAAGACGCACGCCGCAGGCGAGAGTGATGGGGCCGCGGGTGGATTTCTCAAGCCCCGCGGCGCAACTTTCTCCACCCCGCCCGCCCCGCCAGCCATCCCTTGACACCGCGCGCGCCCGCGCCCGACAGTCCGACGCGTGAGCCGCACCTCCCCGCGCGAACAATTCCGGGCCTTCCTCGCCAAGCGGGGCCTGCGCGCGACCAACCAGCGGCTGGCCATCCTCGACGCCGCCCTCGCCCAGCGCGAGCACGTCACCGCCGAGCAGCTGCTCGATTACGCCCGCGACATCGACGACTCGGTCTCGCGCGCGACCGTCTACCGCACCCTGCCGATCCTCACCGAATGCGGGCTGCTCCGCGAGGTGGACATCGGCAGCGGCGAGAAATTTTACCGCACCCACCGCGAGGGGGATGACACCCAGGTGGCGCAGGTGGTGTGCGTCGACTGCGACCGGATCTTCGAGATCAGCGCCCCGTTCATGTCGTGGTACGGCAACACCGTGTCCTCGAAGCTCGGCCTCACCCCGGTGAACCAGCGCCTGCAGGTGAGCGCGCGCTGCGACGCCCTGCGCGACACCGGCCAATGCGCCCGGCGCGGCCGCCCCTGAAACCGGATGAAACGCCCGCCCGCCGACGCCGAGTTCGAGGTCCGCTTCTTCGAGTCCGTCCTCCGCCGCGAACCCGGCTACGCGCGGGTTGTCGAGATCCTCGGCTCGCTCTACACCCGGCTCGGGAGAATTCCGGACGGGCTGCGGATGGACCGGCGGATGGTGCGCCTCGAGCCGGACAACTCCACCGCGCGCTACAACCTCGCCTGCAGTCTCGCCCTCACGCGCCGGCGCGCCGAGGCGCTGCGCGAACTCCGGCGGGCCCTCGCGCTCGGCTACGATGACTTCCGGTGGATGCGGAAGGATCCGGACCTCGCCTCCCTGCACGACGACCCGGAATTCCGCGCGCTCCTGCCCGCGGCGACCAAGGGCGGCTGAGCGCCGCCGGCCGACGGCTCAACCCAGCAGCGCGGCGTAGGCGGCCGCATCCAGCAACGCGCCGGGGGCCGCGGGATCCGCCGGCCGGAGCCGCATCATCCAGCCCGCGCCGTAAGGCTCGCGGTTCACCGTCTCGGGCGCCCCGTCGAGGGCCGGGTTGACCGCGACCACGGTGCCGGCGACGGGGGCGTAAAGGTCGCTGGCCGCCTTCACCGACTCCACCACGCCGAAGACCGCGCCCGCGGCGAGCACCGCGCCCACCTTGGGGGCCTGGACGTAGGTGATGTCACCAAGCGAGTTCTGCGCGTAGTCCGTGATGCCGACGGTGACGGTGCCGTCGGCCTCGGGGCGGACCCACTCGTGGGACTTGGCGTAGCGGAGATCAGCGGGCAGGGAGCTCATAAGGGAGGGGGATCAGGTGCGACCCAGCGGGACGAAGGGGGGCCGAACCAGTTGAAGGGGGACCGCCACCCCGCGCACGTCGACGGCCAGCGGCGCGGTGGCGGCCGCCGTCGCGACCAGGGCGGAGCCGATCGCCTCCTGCAGAATCGGGGAGAGGGTGCCGGACAGCACGCGGCCCACGGCGGCGCCCGCGGCATCCAGCACCGGGGCATCGGGGCGGAGGATCCGGCGGTCGCCGGTGCGGAAGTAGACCACCCGGCGGGGGGAACCGGCGCGCTTCTCGGAAAGCAAGGCATCGCGGCCGATGAAGTCGCACCCCTTGTCCAACTTCACGGTCCAGCCCAGCCCCGCCGCCAGCGGCGAGAACTCCGGGCTCAACTCGTGCCCGTAGAGCGGATACCCGGCCTCCAGGCGGAGGCTGTCCCGCGCGCCGAGCCCCGCGAGCTCCAGCCCATGGGGCGCGCCGGCGGCGAGCAGGGCCTCCGCGAGGCGGACCGCGTGCCCGGCGGCGTGGTAGAGCTCAAAGCCGTCCTCGCCCGTGTAGCCGGTCCGGCTCAGCACGCAGGGCACGCCGGCGACCTCTCCGGCCGCGAAGTGGTAATAGCCGATCTCGGACAGCTTCGTCGCCGTGAGTCCCTGCAGGATCGCCACCGCACGCGGGCCCTGCAGGGCGAGCAGCGCCGTCTCGGCCGAGCGGTCCGTGACCGTCACGTCGTGGCCGGCGGCCTGGCTGCGGATCCACTCCAGGTCACGCGCGAGATTGCCTGCGTTGACGCAGAGGAAGAAATCATCCGCGGCGCGCTGGTAGACAAGCAGGTCGTCGACCACCCCGCCGTCGGGATAGCACATCGGGCTATACAGGACGCGGCCGGGAAAGAGGCGGGCGACGTCGTTGGTGACGAGCCGGTTGAGGAAGGCGGCGGCCCCGGGGCCCCGCACGTCGAACTCGCCCATGTGGCTGACGTCGAAGAGTCCGGCGGCGCGGCGGACGGCGCGGTGTTCCTCGAGGATGCTCCGGTACTGCACGGGCATCTCCCAGCCGGCGAAGTCGACGAGGCGGGCCCCGCGCGCGGCGTGAAAGTCGCGCAGGGGGGTGCGTTGCAGCTGGGTCATCGAGGCAGACGTTGCCGGCGCGCGCCCGCGGGCGGCAAGGCCTAAGTCGGCGGCCGGGAGAGTCGCGAAAAACCACGCGCCGGAGAAGGGTCCGGCTTGCCTTTGCGCCGGCGGGTCGTGCAAAACCGTGACCCGACGTCGCCACCCGGCGGCCCCTCCCCTCCCCACCACCCTTTACCCATGAGCGCCCATCACGCCCCCTCGTCCGAAACCAACCGTCCCGAATACACCGCGGCCTTCTTGGTCCTCCGCCTCTGGCTGGGCCTGCGGACCCTGGCCGCGGGCCTCGAGAAATTCGAGAGCGGGGGCTCGTTCTCCTTCGAGAACTACTACAAGAACATGGCCCGGATGGCTGGCGGCATCTCGGGCGCCTCGCTCCTGCCGCTCTGGGCCACCAAGACCTTCGCCTTCTTCCTCGGGTACCTGCTGGTCGCGTTCGGCCTGAGCCTGCTGGTCGGTTTCAAGACGCGCTGCACCCTCTTCTTCACCGGCCTCCTCTACACCGGCCTCTCCTTCGGCCTGATGGCCGTGCAGGAGGCCGAGGGCGTGGCTTGGCTGGGCGTGCACGTGGCACTCGTGGCGTTCGCCCTGGTGCTCGTCCGGCACAACCGGTTTGCGCTTTCCTCCGAGCAGGGTAACTGACCGCCAAAACCTGATCCCATGCCCGACCTGATCCCCTTCACCCGCCGCAGCTTCCTGAGCACCGGCGCCAAGCTGGGTGCGGTGGCTGCGGCCGCCCCGTACATCTCCCGGGCCGCCGAGGTGGGCGCCAAGGGCGCCGACACCCTCAACGTGGCCATCATCGGCTGCGGCGAGGAGGGCCGCATCCTCGGTAACGCCGCCCTCAACATCCCCGGCATCCGCTTCGCCGCGGTGTGCGACATCTGGCCGTACAACCTGAAGCGCACCTCGAACCTGCTGAAGAAGTTCAATCACCCAGCGGAACCGTTCGAGGATTACAAGGAGCTCCTCGCCAACGTGAAGGACCTCGATGCGGTGCTCATCGCGACGCCGGACTTCGTGCACGCCGAGCAGACGATCGCCGCCCTCAAGGCCGGCAAGCACGTCTACTGCGAGAAGCTGATGTCCAATACCGTCGAGGGCGCCCGCTCGATGGTCCTCGCCGCCCGCGAGACGAAGAAGCTGATGCAAATCGGCCACCAGCGCCGCAGCAACCCCCGCTACCAGCACGCCCGCCAGAAGATCGTCCGCGAGGGCCGCCTGCTCGGCCGCATCACCAACATCAGCGGCCAGTGGCACCGCGCCGTCGCCGATGACTACGGCTACCCGAACGGCCAGGCCATCCCCGAGGCAAAACTCCAGCAGTACGGCTACGCCAACATGCACGAGTTCCGCAACTGGCGCTGGTTCCGCAAGTACGCGGGCGGCCCGGTCTCCGACCTCGGCGCCCACCAGATCGACATCTACAACTGGATGCTCGGCGCCAACCCGCGCTCCTGCATCGCCTCCGGCGGCGTCGATTACTACAAGAACCACGAGTGGTACGACAACGCGTACATCATCTTCGAGTACCCGACCAAGGACGGCCTCGTCCGCGCCCAGTACCAGGTGCTCACCACCACGAGCGCCGGCGGCGGCTACCACGAGTACTTCATGGGGGATGAGGGCGCGCTCAAGATGTCCGAGAACCCGCGCTTCACCAAGCTGTACCGCGAGGCCCGCGCGCCCGAGTGGGAGCCGTTCGTCGCCAAGGGCTACATCCTGAAGCCCGAGACCGGCGAGGGCGCCGCCGCCCCGGTCAAGCCCTGGGAGAAGCCCGGCGTGAAGAAGCTCGCCGGCCCCGCCCCCCGCGGCGCCACCGTCGACGTCCGCGAGACCGCCCAGCTCTCCGCCTGGGACATCCCCGTCACCCTCGACAAGGCGATCCACCAGCCTCACCTCGAGAACTTCTTCGACGCGATCCGCAAGGGCACGCCGCTGAACTGCCCGCCCGACGAGGCCTTCGCCTCCGCGGTCACCGTCCTGAAGGTCAACGAGGCCATCGCCGCCAAGAAGGAACTCACGTTCAAGCCGCAGGACTTCATCGCCTGAGGCCCTCCCTCCTCCACCCCCGCGGTCCCGCGACCCGGGGGTGTTTTTTCCCGTAGCCAAGCCCCCCGCAACGCGTCTTTCCTCCACCGTCCATGCACTCCCGCCAACTCCCCCTCCTCCTCTCCCCCCTCCTCGGCGCGACCGCCTTTGCCGGCGCCCCCGGCAAGGTGCCCCTCGCCGTCGAGTACCCGAAGCCGCTCTTCGCCGGCACGCCCCGCCCGATCTCGCTCTCCAACCTCGAGCCCGCCGGCGCCAAGCGGCCCGACATCCTGGTCTCCGCTGATTCCAAGCTGCTCTCCCGCGGCAAGAAGGTGACCAGCAGCGACTCCCTCCCCGTCATCGGCGAGCTCTCGTTCATCACCGACGGCGACAAGACCGGCATCGACGGCGCGTACGTGGAGCTCGGGCCCAACACGCAATGGGTCCAGGTCGACCTCGGCGCCTCCGCGAAGATCGACGCCGTCGCCGTCTGGCACTTCCACTCCCAGGCCCGCGTCTACCACGACGTCGTGGTCCAGATCTCCGATGATCCGGAGTTCAAGAAGGGCGTGAAGACCATCTTCAACAACGACGACGACAACTCGTCCAAGCTCGGCAAGGGCGGCGACAAGTCCTACGTCGAGACCAACCACGGCCGCGTGCTGCCGGCCGACGGCGCCTCCGGCCGCTACGTCCGCCTCTACAGCAACGGCAACACCTCCGACGAGCTGAACCACTACTGCGAGATCGAGGTGTTCGGCGTCGCCAAGTAAGCCCGGTTCCCCCTTCCGGCCGGCCGCCCCGCGCGGCCGGCCTTTTTTGTGCCCGCCGGGCAGCGGGTTGGTGCTGACAACCCCCGCGCCCTCACCCACCGATGGAGCGTGCCCCCCGCCCTCCTGCGCTGCCTCCCGTTGGCCCTCCTGGCCGCCGCGGCCCTGTGGCTGCGCACGCACGACCTCGCCCTCCGGCCGATGCACGCGGACGAGGCCAACCAAGGGGTCAAAACGGGCGAGCTGGTGGAGGCGGGCCGCTACGCCTTCGACCCGCGCGACCACCACGGGCCAACCCTGTATTACCTCGGCGCCGCCGTGGCCGGCATCCGCGGACAGACAAGCCTGGCCGCGCTCGACGAAACCACGCTGCGCCTCGTCCCCGCGCTCGCCGGGGCGCTCGCCGTGCCCCTGCTCGTGATCCTCGCCCGCCGGCGTACGCCCGGAGGACCCGGGCTGAGCGAGCCGGCCGCCCTTGCGGCGGGAGCCTTCCTCGCCCTCGCTCCGCCCGCCGTCTACTACAGCCGGTACTACATCCAGGAAACCCTGCTCGCGACGGGGACGCTGGCCGTTGCCGTCGCCCTGCGGCGCTGGGGACACACGGGGCGCGCGCGGTGGGCGATCGCAGCCGGCGCCGGGCTGGGGCTGATGCAGGCGACGAAGGCCAGCACCCCGCTCTTCGTTGCCGCGGCGGGCATCGCCTGGGTGCTCAGCCGGGGCGCCGCCCGCGCCGCCAGCGCCCGGCCAGGGCGCGACCTGCTGGCCGGCCTCGGGGCCGCCCTAGCCACCGCCGCACTGCTGTACTCCTCGTTCGGCTCCCACTGGGCGGGGTTGCGCGACGCCCTCTCCGTCTACCTGCACGCGCTGCTCCGCTTCGGGGCCGAGGCGCCGCCGACCGGACACGAGAAACCCTGGCCCTACTACCTCCAGCTTCTCGGCTGGAGCCGCGCCGGGGGCCTGCTCTGGCATCAGCTAGCCCTCTCGGCGCTCGCGCTCGCCGGGCTGGCGATTGCCGCTCGCCGGCGCGATCCGCTCCTGCGCAGCGTGGCCGTTTACGGCGTGTTGATCCTCGCCGCCTTCTCGGCCTTCCCGTACAAGACCCCCTGGCACGCCATCCACTTCACCGCCCCCGCGGCGCTGCTCGCCGGACTCGCGTTGGATGCCCTCGGCCGCCGCCGCGCCGGCCCGGTCCTCGCGGCCGCCGTCGCCCTGCTGGTCGCGTTCAGCCTTGGTCAGCAGACGCGGCTCACGTCGTTCCTCCGCCCCGCCGACGGCCGGAACCCCTGGGCCTACGTGCACTCCTCCCGCGACGTCCTGAAGTTCCGGCCGCTGGCCGAGGCGGCGCGCGCGGCACGGCCCGGCGCTCCCATCCGCGTCATCAGCGAGGAATATTGGCCGCTGCCCTGGTATCTCCGGGGGTTGCCGGACGTCGGGTATTGGAGCGAAGCCCCGGCGGACTGTTCCGGCGCGCTCGTCATCGCCTCCGTCGCCCACGCGGAGACGGTCCGCGCGCGCCTCGGCGGGCCGGCGCGCGAGTCCTTCGTCGGTTTGCGTCCGGGATTCCTTTGCGTGGTGTTTCAACCCGAGCCGTGAAACCCGCCCTTTCCCTCGTCATTCCCCTCTACAACGAGGCGGGCAACATCCTGCCGCTGACGGAGAGCGCCGCCGCGGTGCTGGGGGCGCTGGGTCGGCCGTACGAGATCATCTTGGTCGACGACGGCAGCACCGACGCCACGGCCGCCGAGATCGCGGCCGCCGCGGCGCGCTGGCCGGCCGTGCGCGCCCTGCCGCTCCATCCCAACCGCGGGCAGGCCGAGGCGCTCCTCGCCGGCCTGCGGGCCGCGCGGGGAGACTTCCTCGCGATGATGGATGGCGATGGCCAGAACGACCCGCGCGACCTGCCCGCGCTGCTGGCGCTGGTCGAGGGCGGTGAGGTTGACCTCGCCTGCGGCTGGCGCACCGACCGGCACGACACCCGCCTACGCCGGCTGATGTCGCGCGTGGCCAACGCCGTGCGCGGGCGCCTGCTGCGCGACGGAGTGCACGACTCGGGCTGCCAGCTGCGGGTGATGCGCCGCGAGGTGCTGGCGGCGCTGCGGCCGATGGAGCTGATGCAGAGTTTCGTGCCGGCGCTCGCGGCGGGCGCCGGATTCCGGGTCGGCGAACGCCCCGTGCGCCACCACGCGCGGACCCGTGGCGAATCGAAGTACGGCCTCGGCCGGCTCTGGTGGCGCCCGGCGCTTGCGATGCTCGCACTCTGGTGGCGCCAGCGCCGCGCCCCCCGCCGATGAGCGCGCCCCGATTCCAGCACGAGGCGATGGCCACGTTCTGGGAGCTGACCCTGCCCGGAACGGATCCGGCCTACGCCCGCCAGGCCGCGCAGGCCGCCTTCCGGGAACTCGACCGGCTGGAAGGCGAGCTGAGCCGCTTCATCGAGCACAGCGTGATCTCCCGCGCCAACCGGCTGCCGCCGGGGGGCTCCCTTATCCTGCCCCCCGACCCCCTGGCCTGCCTCCTGCTCGCCGCCGAGGTCAGCGTCGCCACCGGCCGCGCGTTTGACCCGGCCTTCCGCTCGGTCCGCCCCCCGGACCTGCCGGAGGACGTGCCGCCCTACTTCCTCGACCCGGACACCCACCGCCTCACCTCGCGCGCCGAGCGCCTCGGGCTCGACCTGGGCGCGGTGGGCAAAGGCTACGCGCTCGACTGCCTCGCCGACCTGCTGCGCGAATGGGGTTTCCCGGCCGCGCACCTCAATGCCGGCGGCAGCAGCGTGCTCGCCTTCGGCGACGAGGCGGAGGCGGGCGGCGGATGGTCCGCGGGGTTGCTCGACGGCGCCGGCCACCGGATGCCGATACCCCTGCGCGATGCCTCGCTGAGCGGTTCCGGCACGGAGGAGCAGGGGGAGCACCTGATGGATCCCCGGAGCGGCCAGCCCGCGGCGATCCGGCCCCGCGCCTGGGCGCTCGCCCCCTCCGCCGCGCAGGCCGACGCGTTGTCGACCGCCTTCTTTGTCCTCGAGGAGACGCGCATCCGCGAGGTCTGCGCCGCGCATCCCGGCATCGGGGCGGCGTGGCTTGCGGCGGACGGTTCCCTGCGGGCGGCAGGCACCCTCGCGGGGGTGATCGCGGAGCGTCCCCCCATGCGGGAATAAGCGCGCCCCGCGGCCGCGCCCTCGCGGCATCCCGCTCCGCGTCCCCGCGGCGCGGCGGAGATCAGCGCAGGCGCAGGAAGAGCCAGCCGGCAATGGCCGTCATCCCCGCGTTGGGCAGCCAAGCGGCGACCGGCGGCGCGAGGACGCCCCGAGTGGCCAGCGTCGTGGCCACCGTGGTCAGCACATAGTAGAGGAAAAAGAGGCCGATGGACTTGGAAACGCCCACGGCGGGATTCACCCGCACCCCGGAGACCGCGAAGGGGATGGCGATCGCGATGACGATCAGCGGGCCCACGACGTCCGCCAGCAGCCCGTAGTAGCGGACCGCGTAGGCGGGGAGCTTCGGGCTGCCCTCCCGCGCGAGGTGGTCGACGAGCTGACCGAGCTCGTGGAACGACAGGCGCGAGGCCCTCCGGTCGATCAGCAACATCAGCTCGGGATCCTCGTCGTAGCCCGGTTCCCGGCGCTCGCGGAAGGGCGTGGCCGCCATCAATTCCCCGGTGTCGGGCGCGAAGACCAGTTCCCGGCCGTCGCGGAACACCCAGCCGCCGGAGGCCGGATCGCGCCACGCCTCGGCCGCGACGAGCCGGCGCCGCTCGCGGCGGTCAGGATCGAGTTCCGAGACCGAGACGCCATAGCCGCGCTGCTGCGCCTTGCTGTAGCGGTTGAGGAACCACACGCGGCGGGCCTCCGGGTGGTCGAAGGCGACGCTGAACACCGCGCCTACCCGGTCCGCCGGCAGCGCCCGCGCCGTCTGGTGCCGGAACTCCAGCTCCTCCCGGAGCGCACGCGACTCCTCGACGGACCAGGGCACGACCGTGGTATTGAGGCTCCACGAGAGCCCACAGCAGGCCAGACCGACCACCCAGATCGGCGCCGTGATGCGGGCGAAGCCCACCCCGGCCGCCCGCAGCGCGGTGAGCTCGTTGGCGCGGTGCAGCTTCCCGAGGACGAAGAGCAGGGACACCAGCAGGGAGAGCGGCAGCACCACCGAGAAGAAGCTCGGGAGCCGCACGGCGACGTACCGTGCCAATTCCCCCGGGCGCGCCCCCACCTGGTTCATGTCGCGGAGGTCGTTGAACAGCACCTGCACCACCAGGAGCCCGCCGGTGGCCAGCAGCACCAGACCGAGGATCTGGAGCCACTCGCGCAGCAGGTGGCGGTCGAACGTGTTCACGGGCCGAGTTGAAGGCGCGGGCTCCCCCGCGGGAAGCCTAAAGCCGGGACGACCGGCGACTGCGGGGTTGAAATGCGCCCCGACCCGAAGTTACCTCCGCACCACCTTCCCCGATGCACCTTTCCCGCCTCCCGCTGCCCCTGCTCGCCGCCCTCGCGCTGGTCCTGCCCGCCGCCCCCGCCGCGGCGGGGGAACCCGCCCCGATCAAGGTCGGGCTGTTCGCCTCGCTCACCGGCAAGGAGGCCGCCTTCGGCCAGGCCACCCGCAAGGGCGTCGAGCTCGCGGTCGAGGAGGTCAACGCCTCCGGAGGGGTTCTCGGCCGCCGCCTCGAACTGGTGATTGAGGACAATCAATCCAAGGCCGGCGAGTCGGCCACCATCGCCAAGAAGCTGATCGCCCGCGACAAGGTCGTCGCCCTGATCGGCGAGGTCGCCTCGAGCCGCTCCCTTGAGGCGGCCCCCATCGCGCAGCAGAGCCGCGTGCCGATGATCTCCCCCTCCTCGACGAACCCCAAGGTCACCGAGATCGGCAACTACGTCTTCCGCGTGTGCTTCATCGACCCGTTCCAGGGCGTGGTGATGGCGAAGTTCGCGCGCCAGAGCCTCAAGCTCCAACGGGTCGCGCTGCTCACCTCCGTCTCGTCCGCCTACAGCGTCGGGCTCGCCAAGTACTTCCGCGAACACTTCACCGCCGCCGGCGGGACCGTCGCGCTCGAGCAGAAGTACTCGGAGGGCGACAAGGACTTCAAGGCACAGCTCACCGCGATCAAGGCGGCCGGGGTCGAGGGAATCTTCGTGCCGGGCTACTACACGGAGGCGGCCTTGATCTGCAAACAGGCCCGCGAGCTCGGCCTTAAGCTGCCCCTGTTCGGTGGCGACGGCTGGGAGGCCCCCCAGTTGCTGGAGATCGGGGGCGACGCGGTCGAAGGCACCTACTACTCGACCCACTACTCTTCGGAGGATCGCTCCCCCGCGGTCCAGGGCTTCGTCGAACGCTTCAAGCGCCGCTGGAACGGGGAAGCGCCCGACGCGATGGCCGCGCTCGGCCACGACGCCGTGCTGGTGCTGGCCGACGGCCTCCGCCGCGCCGGCGGGACCGAGGGACCGAAGCTGCGGGAGGCACTCGCCGCCACCCGCGACGTCTCCGGCGCGACCGGCAAGACGACGCTCGACGCCCAGCGCAACGCCACCAAGGCCGCCGTCGTCATCACGGTGAAGCAGGGCCGCTTCGCCTTCGTCGAATCCGTCGCGCCCTAAGGCCCGTCCGCCGGCCCCGGCTCCCGCCGCGGGGTTGGTGCGATTCCTGCATACCGGACGGCGGAACCTCCGCCGTATGCCGCACACCGCCCTCGCCTCCCTCCCGGCCGCCGCCGCCCCCGGCGCGGACGCCGGGCTCGTCACTTACCTCAACCTCAAGCTGCGCGAGATCGGGCAACCCGGGGTGCCCCTCGCCGAGGGCGCCGATGGCCTCGCGCCGCTGGTGGACCACTTCCTCGCGGTCAGCCGCGAGAAGGACCGGGCGCTGACCCGCCACCTCTGCCCGATCGACCAACGGCTGCAGAACTTCCTCTACGACCATCTGGAGGCCGGGCCCGAGCTCGCCGGCGACGTCCCCCGCCTGCCCCACACCACGCTCGTCCTCGACCGCGCCGGCCTCGCCCGCGTGCTTTCCCTCCCCCCGGGGGCCGACGAGTACCGCAGCGACATCCTGTCGTCCTACCGGGTCAGCCAGGGCGTGCTGCACAACCCCCGCAGCGACCGCCGGACCACGCAGGGCATCTTCCACGTGGCGGATTTCGGGTTTCCGGTGCCCGACGACAAGAAGGCCGTCCCGCCCGCCGTCTTGGGTCGTCTCCTGCGCCACGCCCTGCAACCGCCGCCCGAACTGCTGCGGCTGCCGTTCACCGCCGCCGCCCCCACCGCGGCCGAGTGCTTCGTCACCCTGCTGCTCCGCCCGCTGGTCTGCCCGGCGGTGCCCGGCGCCACCCCCGCCCGCGCGATGGAGACCCGCTTCTTCGTCCCCGGGGCGCTGGTGGCCAACCTCGACTTCATCGAGCGCATCTTCGGCAACGCGGGCGACCCCCACCTGCCGGCCAACGACGCCGCGCTGGATCCGGCGCACTGGACCGGCCACACGGGCGGCGTCATCCTCGCCACCCACCTCACCCGCCTAACCAAGCGCGAACTGGGCCTGCCCGCGTTCGCGGATGCGACCGCCCGGCAGCGCCGCGACGGGATGTGCTGGCGGGACCCGGACGAGAAGTACAACGACGGCGTCGCGTTCAAGCTCACGGCCCGCGACCGCCGGGGCGTGATGCTGACCCTGATCGCCGACAACTACTTCGGTTACTGCAAGAAGGAGGTGAAGGCCCAGATCAGCTTCGCCGCCAACCTCCTCGGCCGCGGCGAGGAGGAGCACGCGGGCGGCGCCCTCGCCTTCCCCAGCTACGACCTCGGCGCCGACTTCCAGCTCAGCCGCCACCTCGCGGTCGTCGACCACACCTTCGCCGGCGCCCTGCGCACCCTCGGCGACCGCGCGGAACTCCAGCCCGGCGGCTGGGCCCGCGACCGCCTTTACCCGGACATCCACTACGTGCCCGAGGACGCCGCCTTCGACCTCCGCACCCAGGCGATCACCTGGCGGAACGCGGCCGGCGGGACCTCCACCCTCAAGCTGCTGCCGCGGCAAACCTACGTCCTGCCCTCGGGCTACAAGGTCGAGATGGTCAAACCCGAGGACGGCCGCCGCTGGCGCCTGCGCGGCACCACCGCCGAGGGCCTGCTCTGCCACAAGCCGTGCACCGTCTCCGGCGGCGGCAAGTCGGAGATCTCCAAGTCAATCGCCGACGCCATCTTCACCGCCCCGAACTTCGTCGGGGACCTCGCGCGGGACTTCGACGCGATCGACGCCATTTTGCGCCGGGAGTACGGCGAACGGTTCCGCGACCCGGCCCGCAACCGGCCCCGCGGCCGGCCGCTGCTCAGCGCCGAGCGCTCGCTCGGCTCGGTGGTCAAGCTCCTCAGCCGCAGCCCGGACTACACCGACGCCTACAACGCCTGGCTCGAGTCCATTCCCCGGCACATCCTGGACCTCGTGCTGCTGATCAAGCGGGTCCACCGGCCGGAGTGGGGCGACGACTGGCGCCGCCACTTCACGGTCGACACGATCAACGGGCGGCCGGGCAACGAGCTGAAGTTCGAGGGCGAGAAGGCGATGACGCACTTCCTGCGGGTCGGCTTCACCCCCGAGGGCGGCTGGCGAACGTTCAGCCTGCGCAAGGACTTCCATCCCGCGCTCAAGATTCAGGCCGAGGACGACATCTCGGCCGCGATCATCCTGCCCGCGGACCAGCTCGCCGGCCTGCCGGCGGCCGCCGCCCGTGCGGGCCGACCCGTGAAGTTCGTCGCGAACTGCGAGTCCGCCCTCTTCCAGCGGCCCGACGACGCCATCCACCGCGGCTACGACCGCACGACCGAGCGCGACTTCTCCCGCCCGGGCAACTTCCTCTCCAACTACGAGCCCCTCGACCGGGCCGCGGTCCGCCACCTGGTGGAGGACGCGATCGGCTTCGACGCCTTCACCGAGCCGATCCGCGTACTCCTCGCCAACTTCGCCGCCGCGGCGCGCCCGGCCTACCTCGCGTCGCCGGCCCATCCCCGGATCGTCGACGGCAAACGCACCAAGAATCCCCGGTACCTCCAGCGCCGCCCGGACCTGGAGGACCCCCGCGCCTCCTACCTCGCCCAAATCGGCGCGCAGCTCTACCGCCGCCTGCCGCCCGCCACGCCCGCGCTGTTCCCGGTCGGCGCCGTGCTCGCCGGCCGCCGCCTCAACCCGCCCGAACCCGGCGTCCGCCCGATGTGCGTCTTCGGCCCGCTCCATTACCAGGAATTGCCCGAGGCCTTCATGGACTTCATCGCCAGCCTCACCGGCAAATCCCCGTCCACCACCGGCGCGGGCTCCGAGGGCGCGCTCACCAAGGGCCCGTTCAACGCCCTCCCGCCGATCCACGACCTCAACGCCGCGCTCGTCGGCTACATCCTCACCGACCTCGCGGTCTTCTCGTCCGCCGCCGGCTGGATCGGGCCGCACTTCCGCGTCGACCACGACATCAGCCTGCTGGTCCCTGAGATCTGGGCGCGGATGAGCCCCGAGGAACGCTCCCCCCGCTTCCTCATCGAGGGCGGCTTCCTCGAGCGCTGCGCGGACTGGACGCACGCCGGCCGGCCGGTGCTCGCGAGCCGGCTCGGCTGGCGCATCACCCCGCGCTTCGTCCAGAACTTCTGCGGGCGCGTCCTCGGCAATCCCAGCACCCTCTTCGACGACGACCTGCTCCGGCCCGAGCGGCAGGACCCGGCGGTCTTCGCCGATGGGATGGATAACATCGTGGCGGCGATGCGCGCCGCCGCGGAGAGCTACTTCGCCGACGGGTCGGTCGCGCAGGCCGTGCCCCCCCTTCGGGCCCTGCTGCACCTGATGCGCGACGGCCACTGGGAGGGCCACGGCGCGGACGCCCCCGCGTTCCGCGCCCTCTTCACCCGGGAGCATCTGCTGGCGAGCGACTGGTACGCCGCCCGCCTCGAGGCGCAGCGCCGGCGCGACCTCGCCTACTGGGAACAGGCCGCCACCTACCTGGAGCGCTTCCTCTCCCGGCCGAACTACGCCGACGTTGCGGCGCAGCTGGACATCCGCGCACGGCGGGACGCGGCCCGCGCGGCCGCCACCGCGGCCCGCGAACCTGGTTACGCCGCCGCCTTGGCCGGCACGATCGGCCTCGACCCCGCGGTCCTGCCCTGACCCCCGCCGCGGCGCGCCGGCTGTCTCCGCGCGCGCCGCGCCCCTCCCGGATTGCCAAGCCGCGGACGGAGCCCTTTCCTCCGCCGCGATGCCCTCCGCCCCCTTCGCCCCTGCGCGCGCGGCGCTCGCCGCCGCCGGCCTCCTGCTCCTGCCCCTGCTCCCCGCCGCCCAGCCCAAGTCCGGCGAGCCCCGGCCCAAGGCGCCCACGGCCCCCATCGAGCCGCCCGCCCCCTTCATCCCGCCGGCGATGCTCGCCGCGCCTGATGGCCTCGAGGTCACCCTCTGGGCCCGCACCCCGCAGCTGCGCAACCCGGCGAACATGGACATCGACGCGCAGGGCCGCATCTGGGTCGCCGAGGCCTACAACTACCGCCGCCACGCGGGCAAGGATCCGGCCGGCGACCGCATCGTGGTCCTCGAGGACTCCGACGGCGACGGCGTGGCGGACAAGACGAGCGTGTTCGTCCAGGAACCTGAGCTCCTCGCCCCGATGGGCATCGCGGTGATCGACAATCAGATCATCGTCTCCTGCACGCCCGACCTGATCGTCTACACCGACGTCAACCGGGACGCGAAGTTCGACCCGGCGGTCGACAAGCGCGAGGTGCTGCTGACCGGCTTCGACGGCCGCAATCACGACCACTCGCTGCACTCGGTCACGATGGGCCCGGACGGCAAATGGTACTTCAACCACGGCAATTGCGGCTCGTACTTCACGGACCGCTCCGGCCGCACCTTCCGCATCGGCAGCCCCTACGACGGCGGCCGCAGCGGCGGCGGCACGCCGATCACCACCCGCCGCCCGCCGGAATTCGCGGGCGAGAAGAGCGACGACGGCCACGTGTACATCGGCGGGGCCACCTTCCGGATGAATCCCGACGGCACCCAGGTGGAGCCGATCGGGTTCAACTACCGCAACTCCTACGAGCAGGCCGTCACCTCCCTCGGGGACGTCTTCCACAACGACAACGACGACCCGCCGGCGGCGCGCACCTCCTTCCTCCAGGAGTACGGCAACTTCGGCTTCGCCTCCCGCGACGGCAAGCGCGCCTGGGGCGCCGACCGCCGCCCCGGCCAGTCCACCGCGGTCGCCGAGTGGCGGCAGGATGACCCCGGCGTCGTCCCGGCCGGCGATGTCTACGGCAACGGCGCGCCCACCGGCATCGTGTTTTACGAGGGCGATGAGCTCGGCGCCCGCTGGCGCGGCACCCTGCTGAGCTGCGAGACCTCGCGCAACGTGGTCTTCGGCTACCATCCCGCCGCCGATGGCGCCGGCTACCGCCTCGACCGCTTCGCCTTCCTCACTTCCAACCCCACCGGGGAACTCGCCGGCATCGACGGCCAGCGCGGCCGCCTGCGCGCCGACGACCTCAAGACCTGGTTCCGCCCCGCCGACGTCGCCGTCGGTCCCGACGGCGCGGTCTACGTTGCCGATTGGTTCGATCCCCGCACCGGCGGCCACGCCGCCCTCGACGCCAGCTTCGCCGGCGCGATCTACCGCATCGCCCCGAAGGGCCGACGCCTGACCGTCCCGCGCCTCGACCTCGCGACGACTGCCGGCCAGATCGCGGCCCTGCGCAACCCCGCGGTGCACGTCCGCGCGCTGGGCTTCCAGCGCCTCCGTGCCGCCGGCCCGTCGGCCGTGGGCCCCGTGGCCAAGCTGCTCGAGGATCCGAACCCCTACATCCAGGGCCGCGCGGTGTTCCTCCTCGCCAACCTCGGCGAGCCGGGCCTCGCGCGCGTCGAGGCGCACCTGCGGCATGCCGATCCGATGCAGCGGATCGCCGCGTTCCGCGCCCTGCGCCGGGTCAACCACCGCGTGCTCGTCCACGCGCGGAGCCTCGCCGAGGATCCCTCGCCGGCGGTACGCCGCGAGGTGGCCATCGCGCTGCGCGACGTGCCCGTCGCCGAGGCCCGGGACCTGCTGCTCACCCTCGCCCGCGGTTACGACGGCAAGGACCGCGCCTACCTTGAGGCGTGGGGCACCGGGTGCACCGGCAAGGAGGCCGCGGTCGCCGCGGCCCTGGCGCCCCTCGCACCGGATCGCGATCCCGCCCGCTGGCCGGCCAAGTACGCCAACCTCCTCTGGCGCCTCGGTCCCCCGGGCGCCGAGCAGGCCTTCACCGCCCGCGCCGTCGCGGAGACCCTGCCCCAGACCGACCGCCTCGCCGCGGTCACCGCGCTCGGCTTCAATCCGGCCGCCGAGGCCGCCCTGGCTCTCGTCGACGTCGCCGCCCGCACGAGCGGCATGGTCCGCGACCACGCCCTGTGGTGGCTCCTCAATTACAAGGACTCGCGCTGGCCCACGGCCGGGGTGAACGCCGCCCTCAAGGCCCGCGGACTCTACGACCCCGATCAGGTCTCGATCTCCCCGAGCGTCGTGCCCGCGGCCGGCCCCAGCGCCCTGCCGCCCGCGGCGGAGGTCGCGCGGCTCGCCGGCGACGCCACCCGCGGCGCCCGCGCGGCCCAGTCCTGCCTGCTGTGCCACCGCGTCGGCGGCCAGGGCCACGAGTACGGCCCGGGCCTCGACGGCTTCGCCCGCGGGCAGTCGACCGAGGTCGTCATCCAGGCGATCCTCGACCCCTCGGCCGAAATCGCCCACGGCTACGACGGGGTCGCGGTCGACCTCACGGACGGCACCCAGATCCACGGTCGGCTGCTCACCACGGGAGATCCCGTCGTGATCCAATCGATGGGCGGGCTGACCCAGCTCGTGCCCGCCGCCCGCATCAAGGGTTCCCCGCGCAAGCCGCTCGGCCGTTCCCTGATGCTCAGCGCCGACCAGCTCGGCCTCTCCGCGCAGGACGTGGCCGACATCGTCGCCTACCTGAAGACCCTGTGACCCACGCCGCCCGCCGAACCGCCGTGACGGCGCCACCCTGACGCCCCATGGCGAAGGTCTACTTCTATTACGCGGCGATGAACGCCGGGAAGAGCACCGTGCTGCTGCAGGCGGGGCACAATTACCGCGAAAGGGGCCTGCGGCCGCTGCTGCTGGTGCCGGCGATCGACGACCGCGCCGGCGCCGGGCGCATCCACTCCCGGATCGGGCTCGCCGCGGACGCCCGGCCCATCCAGCCCGGCGACGACCTGCTGGCGGTCATCGGGGCGGAACACGCGGCCGCCCCGGTCGCATGCGTCCTGGTCGACGAGGCCCAGTTCCTCGCCCCCGCCCAGGTCTGGCAGCTCACCGACGTGGCGGATCAACTTGGCGTGCCGGTGCTCTGCTATGGCCTGCGCACCGACTTCCAGGGGCGGCTTTTCCCGGGCAGCGCGGCGCTGCTCGGGGTCGCCGACGACCTCACCGAGCTCAAGGCGATCTGCCATTGCGGCCGCAAGGCGACGATGAACCTTCGCGTCGATCCCACCGGCCGCGCCGTTCGCGAGGGCGCCCAGGTGGAGATCGGCGGCAACGACCGCTACGTGGCCCTCTGCCGCCGCCACTTCAAGGAGGCCCTCGCCCCCGACCGTCCCGCCGCCGCCCGGCCGGCGCCCCCTCCGTGAAGCACTGGCTCCTCCTCCTCGGCACCTACACCCGCTCCGGCGCCAGCCAAGGCATCTATCGCGCGCGCCTCGACGCCGCGACCGGCGCCCTCGGGCCCGCGGAGCTGGCGGCCGCCACGCCGGACCCCGGTTGGCTGGCGTGGACCCCGGATGCGACCCGCCTGCTCGCCACCCACCCCTCCCCGGCCCAAGTACGGGGATTCCAACACGGTCCGGCCCCCGGCGTACTGCACCCCCTCGGCATTCCCCCCGCCGCGGCCCCGACCGCCGGCCCCAGTCACCTCGCGATCGCCCCCTCCGGCCGCCTCGCGCTGGCGGCGCATTATCACGGCGGCCACCTCGCGGCCTTTCCGCTGCACGCGGACGGCACCCTCGGCCCGGAAAGCCGCGTGCCCCACGCCGGCCGGAGCGTGCATCCCACCCGGCAAGACCGGCCGCATCCCCACTCGGTGCTCTTTTCCCCGGACGGCCGCCACGCCCTCGTCGCGGACCTCGGCCTCGACCAGATCCTCACCTACGCCCTCACGCCCGCCGGCGACGCGCTCCGGCCCGAGCCCGTCGCCCTCGCGACGACGCATCCCGGCGCCGGACCCCGGCACACCCGGTTCAGCCGCGACGGCCGTTTCCTGCACGTTCTGAACGAGCTGGACAACACGCTCTCCACCTACGCCTACGCAGCGGACCACGGGCGCCTGAGCCCCCTCGGGACGGTCGCCACGCTCCCCCCCGGCCCCACCGTCCCCAGCACCGCAGCCGAGATTCGGGTCCACCCGCACGCGCCCTTCGTCTACGCGTCCAACCGCGGCCACGACAGCCTCACGGTGTTCCGCGCCGATCCGGCCAACGGCAACTTGTCCTGGGTCCAGAATCTGCCCAGCGGCGGCCGCACCCCCCGCAATTTCGACCTCTCCCCGGACGGTCGCTGGCTCGTCTGCGGCCATCAGGACTCGACGGAGCTCACCGTCTTCGCGGTCGATCCGGAGCAAGGCACCCTCACCCCGACCGGCCACTCCGCGACGGTTCCCTGCTGCGTCTGCGTCCTCTTTGTTCCGGCGCCCCTCCTATAAATCCCGCTACTGACCCAAGTAGCGGGCGCACAAAATCCCTTATCCCCCGGTCGCGGCTTGGCGTCCCGTTGACTCGGGATTTTTACGCCGACAGCTTCGCGGTTTATGGTCAGTCCGAATACTCCTGAATCCCCGGGTGGAGCCAGCGCGTCCGCTGCCCCCCGCTCCATCAAGGACGTCGTCATCCGCCTCGCCGGCAATTCCCAGGACGGGATCCAGGCGATCGGCGGCTTCCTCGCCCGCCTCGCCGGGCGCAGCGACCAGGACGTGATGACGTACATGACCATCCCCTCGACCATCTCCGGGGGCCCCTCGATCTTCCAGGTGCGGATGGGCACCGGCGACATCCTCTCGGCCGGCGACCGGGCCGACCTGCTGGTGGCGTTCTACCAACACAGCTACGACGCGCATATCGGCTCGCTGCGGCCCGGCGGCGTGCTGCTCTACGATGCGGACCACGTGAAGCCCGCGGAGGGCGATCACCGGTTCACCAACGTCGCCTGCCCGATCACCACCGGCACCATCGAGGCGGTCGGCGGCACCGCCAAGGACAAGGGCAAGAACATCTACGTCCTCGGCCTGATCGCGCGCATCTTCGACCTCGAGGTGCCGAAGCTGACCCAGCTCATCCGCGAGCGCTTCGGCGGCAAGAACGAGGACATCGTCCGCAACGCGCTGCTCGCCTTCGACGCGGGCTACGCGTGGCCGCAGAACAACCTCCGCGACCTGTTCTACCGCTTCGAGGCGATCGACCGCGCGACGGCCGTCTCGGGCAAGACCCAGGTCACCCTCGATGGCAATTCGGCCATCGCCTACGGATTTCTCGCGGCCGGCGTCCGCCACGGCGCCGGGTACCCGATCACCCCTTGGTCGAGCATCATGGAGATCCTCCGCACCGAGCTGCCCAAGTACGGCGGCGTCTTCGTGCAGTGCGAGGACGAGATCGCCTCCATCTCCACCGCGCTCGGGTTCTCCTACACCGGCAACGTGGCCATCACCGGCAGCGCCGGCCCGGGCCTCTCGCTGAAGATGGAAGCCCTCAGCTGGGCCACCATGGCCGAGATGCCCATCGTGGTCGTCAACGTGCAGCGCGGCGGCCCCTCCACCGGCATGCCGACCAACGTCGAGCAATCCGACCTGATGCAGGCGATCTACGGCAGCCACGGCGACACCCCGCGCGTCGTCCTCGCCCCCAAGAACGTCGAGGATTGCTTCTACCTCGCCATCGAGGCCGTGCGCATTGCCCGGGCCTACTCGACCCCCGTGCTGCTGCTCACCGACCAGGCGCTCTCCTCCCGCATCGAGGCCTTCGACGAACCCGACCTGAAGGCGCTGATGGTGGCCCCGGGGCCGGACCGCACCGAGCGGCCCGCCGACTTCAAGCCGTACCCGCTCGACCGTCAGACCCGCCACGCGCCGGCCGGCACCCGCATCGCCTCGGGCAAGTACCCGGTGGTCACCGGCCTCGAGCACGACGAGTTCGGGCATCCCACGGGCAGCCCCAAGCTCCATTCGCAGATGAACGCCAAGCGGCGCGAGAAGATCAAGGCCCTCGCCGCCACCCTGCCCCCGCCGGAGCTCGGCGGCGACGCCTCCGGCGAAGCCCTCATCGTGACGTGGGGCTCCAACTACGGCCCCGCCCGCGAGGCCCTCGAGCGCATCCGCGCCGCCGGGGTCGCCGCCGGCCACCTCCACATCCGCCACGTCCACCCGCTGCCCCCGGGCCTGGAGGAGATCCTCGGCCGTTACCGCAAGGTCATCGTGGCCGAACTGAACGACGAGGGCGTCTACGGCTTCGGCCAGTTCACCACGCTGCTCCGCGCCCGCTACGCCCTGCCGTCGATCGTCAGCATCTGCAAGACCGACGGCCTCACCTTCAAGGTGAGCGAACTCGTCGCCGGCGTCGCCCGCCACCTCGGCAACGCCACCCTCGAGAGCCTGGTCAGCCAGGCCCGGCCCAGTCCCTTGGCCGCCCGCTAAACCCGTCCACCTTACCTTTCCCGACCCATGTCCACCGCCGTCGCCACTCCCCCGCCCCCGGCCGGAGCGCCGCTCACCAAGAAGATCCTCACCGCGGACCACCCCACGTGGTGCCCCGGCTGCGGCGACTTCGCCGTCCTCGCGTCCTTCTACCGGGTCCTGGAGAAGCTCCAGTACCCGCACGAGAAGATCGTGACCTTCGCCGGCATCGGCTGCTCGTCCCGTTTCCCCTACTTCGTCAACACCCACGGCGGCCACTTCATCCACGGCCGCGCGCTGCCGTTCGCCGCCGGCATCAGCCTGGGCGGCGATGACCTCCACGTCTTTGTCTTCGGGGGCGACGGCGACGGGTTCTCCATCGGCGGCAACCACCTCACCCACACCGCCCGCAAGAACGTCCGGATCACCTACGTGATCATGGACAACTCGGTCTACGGCCTGACCAAGAAGCAGACCTCCCCGACGTCCCCGATCGGCTTCAAGTCCAAGACCGACCCCTGGGGCGCCCTCGACCAGCCGATCAACCCGATGCGCACGCTCCTCAACAGCGGCGCCACCTTCGTCGCCCGCAGCCACGCCACCCAGGTCAACCACATGACCGAGATGATGCTGCGCGCCGCGCGCCACGACGGCTTCTCGGTGGTCGAGATCCTCTCGGAATGCGTGGAGTTCTTCGAGGGCGCCTTCGACGCCGCCGTGCCCCGCAAGGGCGGCAATTGGGTGCTGATCGATGAGAAGAAAAATGACGGCTCGGCCGAGGACGCCGCCCGCCACGATGTGACCGACGAGGTGGCCGCGTTCCAGCTGGCCGGCCTCGGCTGGCCCGGGAAGTTCGGCGTGTTCTACGAGAACAAGACCCGGCGCACCAAGAACGCCATCGAGGCCGAACTCATCGCCAAGACCCGCGAAAAGACCAAGGGCGCCACCGACCTCGCGCTGCTCCAGGCGACCTTCGCCAAGCTCCGCTGATTCGCCCTGCTTCGCTCCCCTTCGACCGCGGCTCCCGGGCCGCGGTCTTTTTTTGGCCGCGCGGCCCGCGGCAGCACGCATCCATCCCCGCCGCCCCTCCGCGGACGCGCCAAGCCTTCAATTTTGTAAGGTTCCCGCAAGGGGCCCGCAAGGGACCTGTGGCATCGTGGCCGCACTGTTCACCACGATGAATCCTCACCACTCCCTCGCCTTTAACCGCCGGCCGGTCCTCCGGACCGCGTGCCTCCTCGCCCTCGCGGGCGCGGCGGCCGCCGGCGCGCAATCCCTCCTCGCCGCCGCCCCGCAGGACCGCGTCGAGCTCCGGCGCGACGAACGCCCCGTCAAGCGCACCGGCCCGGAAGCCGCCAGCTTCTCCCCGGTGGTCAAGCGCGTCGCCCCCAGCGTGGTCAAGGTCACGACCGCGACCAAAGCCCGCCGCCAGACCGCGTCGGCGGGACTCCCGCCCGGCTTCGATCATCCGGCGATGCGCCCCTTCTTCGGCCCCGGCGCCCCCCGCCTCGAAATGCCCCCCCAGGCCGGCCTCGGCTCCGGCGTAATCCTCTCCTCGGACGGCTACATCGTGACCAATAACCACGTGATCCAGGGCGCCGACGAGGTCTCGGTGCAGATGGACGACGGCCGCGACTTCAAAGCCCGCGTCGTCGGCCGCGACCCGCAGACCGACATCGCCGTGCTCAAGGTGGAGGCGAAGGACCTGCCCGCCGCCACCCTCGCCGACAGCGACCGGGTCGAAGTGGGCGATCGCGTACTGGCGATCGGCAACCCGTTCGGCATCGGCGAGACGGTCACCACCGGCATCGTCAGCGCGATGGGCCGCCGCGCCGGCCTCGGGCTCGAGTACGAGGACTTCGTGCAGACCGACGCCGCGATCAACCCGGGCAACTCCGGCGGCGCCCTGGTCGACATCGAGGGCCGCCTGATCGGCATCAACACCGCGATCCTCAGCCGCACCGGCGGGTTCCAGGGCGTCGGCCTCGCCGTTCCCGCCAACCTCGTCGGCCAGGTCGTCAACGGCCTCGTCGCCTACGGCAAGGTGGTGCGCGGGTACCTCGGCGTCAGCGCCCAGGACCTGACTCCCGCCCTCGCCGAAACGCTGAAGCTGGAAGACCGCCGCGGCGCCCTGGTCGCCGAGGTCCGCCCGCAGAGTCCCGCCGCGAAGGCCGGGCTCCGCACCGGGGACGTGATCGTCTCGGTCAATGGGGAACCCGTCGAGGGTGCCCACCGCCTGACCTTCCGCGTCGGAGCCATTGCGCCGGGCACCAAGCTTGAGCTCGGCATCCTGCGGGACGGCGAGCCGCGTACCCTCAAGGCCACCGCCGCCGAGCGTCCCGCTCTCCTCGCGGCCGCCGGCCCCGACGGTGCGCCCGAGGCGAGCACCGACACGGGCGCCCTGGCGGGCGTCACCTTCGGCGACCTGTCCCCGGAACAACGCCGCCGGCTCAACGTCCCCGCCCGCGTCGAGGGCGCCCTCGTGACCGGCGTCGCCCCTGACTCCGCCGCCGCCAAAGCCGGCGTCCGTCCGGGCGATCTCGTCCTCGAGATCAACCGCCAACCCGTCCGCTCCGCGGAAGACGCCGCGGCGGTGATTGTCGCCGGAGCCGACGCCCGGACCCTGATCCGGCTCTATTCCCGCGGGGCCAGCCGCTACGTGGTGGTGGACGAGCGGGAAGCCGCCCAGTGAGTCCGCCCGGCCCGCGAATCTTGGGGTGATGCGACACGACGCCCCGGCCCTGTTCGGCCGGGGCGTCTTTCGTTCCCGCACCCGCACTTGCCTCCCCCGTCCCTCCCGCGAAGCCTGTCCTGATGCGCGTGCTCGTCGTCGAGGATGATGCCAAGATCGCGTCCTTTGTGACCCGGGGCCTGAAGCAGGCGGGCTACGCGGTGGACCACGCCCCGGACGGCGACACCGCGCTCGCGCTGCTGGATTCGACCGCTTACGACGCCGCGATCGTCGATGTGATGCTCCCGCGGCTCGACGGGATCAGCCTCGTCCGCCGGGCCCGCGCCGCCCGGCGCGAGTTGCCGGTGCTGTTCCTCAGTGCCAAGGGTTCCGTCGAGGACCGCGTGCGGGGACTGCAGGCGGGGGGCGACGACTACCTCACGAAGCCCTTCGCGTTTTCCGAATTGCTGGCGCGGGTGCAGGCGCTGATCCGGCGCGCGACCGCCGCCCCGGAGGCGACCCGGCTCGCCGCGGGCGACGTGAGTCTCGACCTCGTGACGCGCGCGGTGACCTGTGCGGGAGCGCCCGTCGACCTGCAGCCGCGGGAATTCGCGCTGCTCGCGTTCCTGCTGCGCCACGCGGGGCGCCCGGTCAGCAAGACGATGATTTTGGAGCACGTCTGGGACTACAGCTTCGACCCCCAGACGAACGTGGTGGACGTCGTGATGTCGCGGCTGCGGGCGAAGATTGATCCGGATCATCGGCGCATCGAGACCGTCCGCGGCGTCGGGTACGTGCTCCGCCCGGGCAGGGGTTGAACCGTGGCGACCGACCGGCTCCACCGTTTCCGCCGTTCGCTGGCCCTGCGCTTGGCCCTGCTCTACGCGGGCGTGTTCGCGGTGGGCTCCGCCCTGCTCTTCGGGTTTCTCTATTGGACGCTCACGGAGGCCCTGAACGACCGGGAGCAGGCCACCGTGGAGCGGCGCGCCACCGAGCTCGCGGAGCTCTACGCCCGCGGTGGCCCCGCCCTGCTCCGCGCGCGCCTCGACCGGGACGCCGCTGGCGGCGGGCGCGCCTTCTTCGTCCGAGTCCTGCGCCCGGATAATTCCCTCGTCCTGGTCTCGGTGCCGCCCGACTGGGTCGAAACGCAGGTGGAACGGCTCCCCTTTCCGGGCCTGATCGTCACCCGCCCGACTTACACCGTGCGCATCCCGCAGGACGCCCTGCGCGACTACGCCATCGCCGGCGTGACGCTACCCGACCGCAACTTCCTGCAGGCGGGCATCCTGATCGAGAGCCAGACGGTGCTGTTCGCCCCGCTGCGCCGCGCCTTCGCCCTCGCCGGCGGCGGCGCCCTGCTCCTGTCGTTCCTGCTGGGCATGCTTGTGGCGTGGCGGGCGACGGGCCCGCTCCGCGCCGTGGCGGAGACCGCCGGCCGGATCCTCGCGACCGGCGACCTTGCCGCCCGCGTGCCGGGTGACGCCGGCCGCGGCGAATTGGCCGAGCTGGTGCGGCAACTGAACACGCTCCTCGAGCGCAACGCGGTCCACGTCCGCGGGCTGAGTGAGATGCTCGATAACCTCGCCCACGATCTCCGCACGCCCCTGACCCGGCTCCGCGGCGCGGCGGAACTGGCCCTGCAGGATGGCGGTGATCCCGCGGAGGCCCGCGCGGCGCTCGCCAGTTGCATCGAGGAGACCGACCGGTTGCTCCACCTGCTCGAGGTGCTGCTGGATGTTTCCGCCGCCGAGGCCGGCGTTTTGCGGCTCCACCGGGAAACTATCGACCTCGGCGAATTGGTGTATCGCGCCGTCGACCTTTACCGGGAGGTGGCCGAGGAACGGCGTATCCGCGTGCGGATCGAGCAGGCCGTACCCGTGCCGGCGCGGGTGGATGCGGTGCGTCTGGGGCAGGCGGTGAACAATCTCCTCGATAACGCCCTCAAGTACACCCCCGAGGGCGGCAATGTGGTCCTGGCAGTGCGGCCCGCGCCGGAGGGCACAGAGTTGGAGGTCAGGGACGATGGTCCCGGCATCCCCGACGCGGAGCGGGAAGCGGTGTTCCGCCGCCTGTACCGTTCCGACGCCAGCCGTTCCCAGCGAGGGCTCGGGTTGGGCCTGAGCATGGTGAGGGCGATCGTCGAGGCCCACGGGGGCACCGTCCGGGCCACCGCCGCCCCCGAGGGCGGGGCGTGCCTGCGCGTGCACTTGCCCGCGGCCCCTATCGCGAGGGTCTGAGTCGCACAAGCGCTTAACCTAAATAAGGTTAAGGGACAGCTAGCCGCCTCAACGACCGAAGAGCAGGGCTACTTGTCGGACCAAACTGGCCCGCAGGGCACGCGGAGCTCGCCTTTTCCGCGGCGTCAAATTCCCTTAAGTCGCTTGGATACGCTGGGTTAACGCGCTCCTGCTCGTCGCTTTACTCGTCCCTTGATCCCGCCTTGATCCTAGCTGGATCCTACCTGAACCCTTCGGTTATCCTTCGGTTATTGTTCGGTTTTACCTAGGGAATGCCAATGAGCCTCCTCTAAGAGACCGAAGGATAACCGAAGGATGACCGAAGGCTTACTCAAGGAGTACCGAAGGGTAAAGCTTGGCAGAGGATCGGGAACTTGGACCGGAGCTGGCGCGGAACTAGACCCAAGCAAGTGAGACTAGCGGGGTTGACGCCTGCATTGACTACCGATCCTAATAAAATCATAAACTGGCCATAACCCTGCGTTTTTATGACTAAAACACTACAAATTCGGTTAAATGAAGATCTTCGCGCGGAAGCCGAGACCGTCCTGCAGGAGATCGGGCTCGATGTGCCTTCGGCGGTGCGACTTTTCCTCAGCCAGGTGGTGCGGACCCGGAGTATCCCCTTCGAACTGAAAGCCCCCGGAATCCGCGTGACGGAGGTGGCCGTGGACGCCGCGCACCAGCGGCAGATGGATGAGATCGGTGCCCTTTGGTCTCAAAGGAAGCCGGAGCAGGGCTGATTCGTGGCGCTGTTCATCGCCGAGCGCATCCGGCAGCGCGAATTCGGGCGGGAGATCTCCCCCGCCGACCGGAGCACGCTGCTCGGTGCGGCGGAGATTTGTCTGGCGACGCCCATCGCTGGTCGGGGACTCCCCGCGGGCACCCGCCTGCTCAAGGCCTAAGCCACCACGGCGCAGGGTCCGCGACGAATCCTTTACTTGCTGCTGGTCCGCGAGGGAGACCTTTTCGTCCTCTTCCACCGCACCAAGCAGGACGAGGTCGGGGAAAACCTGAGTTCGCGAAACCCAGCCTTTCAGCGAGCCCTGACGAGGCGCCTGGAGTTGCTGCGCGAGGACCTTGCTGCAGGCCGCATTGAAGAGATCCGGCCTGACACGGGCGACCCGACGCGCCTCCGGCGGGCTTAATCCCAGAGGGTCCGCAGGTGCGGGTAGGCCCGGATGGCGGCATCCGCGGTGAGCAGGGTCAGCCCGTGGTGGCGGGCCGTGGCGACGATCATCCGGTCAGCGGGGTCGGCGTGGAAACTGCCCGGCAGGGTGCAGCTGTCCACCGCGATGGCAGGCGGCAGCGGTAGGAGGGAGACGAAGTCAGGATGGAGGGCAGCGGCGAGCCAGTCGGAGACCGGGCGCCCGAGTTGGAGGCGGCCGCGGGTGCTGAGCAGGGCGATCTCCCAAGGGCTGATGGAGGCGACTCCGAAAGGCAGGTTGGCCGGGTCGCCCAGAATGGCCTGAACCTGCGCCGGGAGCCGCTCGGGGGCTTCGAGCGCCCAGATCAGGGTGTGGGTGTCCAGCAGGTAGCGCATCGGGGCGGCTCAGTCACGCGCGGCGCCCCATTCGGCGGGATCGGCGGCCGGGGAGAAAGGCGCCTCGTAGCGCAGCACGGAGCCACGCAGGGAACCGAGCCAGGCCGCGGGGTTAAGGGTACGTTCCGAGGACGGAGGGGAGACAACGGCGATGACGCGCCCCCGATTGGTGACTTCGATGCGCTGCGGATGGGCGTCGAGATCGCGGAGCAGGGCGGTACACTGCGCCTTGAAGGCCGAAACGGGAATCTGCGTCGTGCTCATCCTCGGACGTTGGAAGTTTAAGCGTTAATAGTCAAATGGTCACTTTGATAGTCATTTACTTAAAGCCCTGATTTTTAGACTTTTCCAACTAATTGGCGACCTTCCCTTGACCGGCCCTCTCTCTTGCCGGGTCGCGGGTTGGAGTAATGGCCAACGGAATTGTTGGGCCTACAGCCGTTGGCCCTAAAGGGTCAGGCCGTGAATCGCTAGTGACCGGCCGGATCTACGCCATCCGGGCCGGCGCGGCCAGCCGCCGCAAGCGCAGTGCCGCCTTCACCCCGTGCTTGGCCGGATGCCGGACCGCGTGGCGGATGAGCCACTTGCGTTCCTCGGACGCCCCGGCGACCCACCGCGCGCAAATCTCGAACGCCAGTTCGGGATGGTCCTTGGCGATGTCACCGAGGTGATTCGCCACACTCCGGCGCACGTAAAGGTCGGGATCGTCCTTCAGGGCCTCCAGGAGCGGCAGGGTGCGCCGTGGATCGCGGACGAAGGCGGGGATGCGCGGCGCCCAGGGGAGCCGCGGGCGCGAGCCTTCCGAGCACAGGCGGCGCACGTGGGGATCGGGATCCCGCGTCCACTGCAGCAGGCGGGCGAGCGTGCGCGATTGCTCCTGCTGCAGGAAAACGCGGAGGGAAAACTCGGCGGTGAACCGCCGCGTGAGCTCGTATTGAGCGAGCATCGAGGCCTCGAACGGATCGCGGCCGCCGTTGCCGCTCAGTTCGAGGCCGTAGGCAGCGACGAAACTCACGTGCGGCAGGTAGAAGAACACCCCGAGGCCCAATCCCTCCGTCCGCGTGAGCGGCGGGGTCAGCGAGCGGAGCAGCACGTCGAGGGCGTCCTCGTAGCGGGCCGGAAGTTGGGCGCGCATCACGCGGGCGAGGTGGCGGCCACGCTGGAGGATCGCGAGCGGGGCGAGCCCCGTGAGGGCCGCCTCGCGGAACGCGGCGCGATCGAACCGCGGGTAAGCGAGCGCCAGGTTATGCGCGAGGCAGTCGATGGCCTCGGCGTCGAGGAGCGTGGCGAGTGAGCTGCCCTTGGCGATCGCACGCGGGGCGGCGGGGCGGCGGGGCAGGTTGGGACACGGCGGTGGAAGCTGGGCATAGGTCGTGACCCGCCGGAAGGGAAGCCCGGCCCGTGGGCGGTAGGGCGAGGCCGCAAGGGGGCTCTTGGCCCTACAGGGTCAGGCCGTGAATCGCTAGTCGGACGGCCCAACGACCCTCCCGTGCCGTATGCAGTCAGAGAAGCGATGCACTCGGCCCCCACACCAGCACCTACCCTACCGGAATTTCAGGCCGACAGGACCGCTCTCCTGCCCGGGATGCAACAATCAGCGGACCGACCCCTTAGGCGTGCACCGACCCCTTAGGCGTGCACCGCGAAACGCTCGCGACGATGCGCCGCCACCACGCCGCCGACCGCGTCGGCGCCGTAGATCGACGAAGCGCCCACGGGCACCATCTCGACCTTTTCGAGTGCCGCCGACGGGATGAAACTGATATCAACGAAATTGCCGTCGCCCTGAGGCGCGATGCGGTGGCCGTTCAGCAGGGTCAACGTCCGTTGGGGACCAAAGCCTCGCAGAGAAACCGCGCTCCCACCGAAGAAAGCCCCCAGCACGCGGCCCTCGTCGGCGGCTGCTCCGCCGCAGGTATTCTGCGGCAGCTGCCGCAGGAATTCCGAGAGGCTCGGGGCGCCACTCTGCTCGATGTCCTCTTGACTGAACGTGAAGAGAGGCGCGGCGACGGGGGCGATCGCACGGATCGCAGTTCCCGTGACCACGAAATTCTCGAGCTGGATCGAGGGCGCGCCGGCAGCCGACGGAGCAAGCGACCCGGGATTTGGCCGCGGGGGGGCAGTCTGGGCCTGCGCCGCAATCGGCGCCAGCGAGAGGAATGCCAACAAGGCTAGGCTTGTTTTCATGTGGAATTGCTTGGGTGGGAGGAAGGTTCAGGCGCGCATGGTTTCGAGGTAGAGTTTCTCGAGGTCGGTGTGGCTGAGTTCCGCGGCGGTGAGGATGTGGGCGAGCTTGCCGTGGCGCATGATGCCGACGCGGGTGGCGTCCTCCTTCGCGCGGAAGAGATCGTGCGTGGCCATCAGGATCGCGACGCCGCGCTCGCGGAGTTTGCGCAGGAGCTGGCTGAATTCATGGCTGGCACTCGGGTCGAGGCCGCTGGTGGGTTCGTCGAGGAGAAGGGCCTTGGCCTGTTTAGCGAGTGCGATGGCGATGCCGACTTTCTGGCGCATGCCTTTCGAGTAGCCGCTCACGCGCTGGTCGTGAGCCGCCGTTTGCAGACCGGCGTCCGTGAGGAAGCGGCGCAACTCGGCGTCGGCGTAGCGGCGGCCGGCGAGCTCGCTGAAGTAAGCGAGATTCTCCACCCCGCTGAAGTAGCCGTAGAGGTTTACCTGCTCGGGGATGTAAGCGAATCGACGTTTAGTTTCGAGCGGCTGCGCGACGACGTCCAGGCCGTCGATCATCGCTCGCCCGGAATCGGGGACGAGGAAACCCAGCAGACAATTGATCGTGGTCGTCTTGCCCGCGCCATTCGGACCGAGGAGCGCGAAGAGTTCGCCGGGAGCGACGGCGAGGTTGAGCTTGTCCACCGCGGGCGCGGGCGCACCGGGGAAACGTTTCGTGAGGGCTTCGATGGTGAGCATGGGCTCGTTTAGGCGAGAGATGGGCGGCGGAGGAATACGCAGGAGAGAGCGGAAGCGCCGGCGCCGAGGAGGAGCAGCGGCCACGGCGAGAGCCCGGACGGGGGAGTTGGCGAGACGGCGCGAAATTGCGGAAATGCGGCGAAATCGGCGGGCGTCAGGGTCGCGTCCGCAAAGCACAGCGGATAAAAATACGCGCGCAGTTCCGCGTGAAACGCCCGCACGCGATCCTGATACGCGAGGTGCGCGTCGAGGTCCGTGCCGGCCCGCTGGTTCAACAGCAGCTGCGCATAGGCCGGCGGCACCAGCCATGCCAGCCGCGCGGTCACGTCCTGCCGGCGCCGCAGGTTGCGCACGTAGGCGGCGGACTCGGCCGCGACGGATTCGTCGGCGACCTGATGCATGGCGTAGTACCATTTCCACGCGAAGCGACCCGTGACGGGCGGCGTGCCGCTCCAGTCGGGGTTTTGCACGAAAAACCTCCCCATCGTCTCGGCGCGCGGTTTGTCCCAGGCGGAGTGGCTTTCCTGCCGTTGCCGAACGGTGAGTTCGAGGCCCTCGCTCACGGGCAGCGCGGTCGCGAGGCCGAGGTTGAGCAGGGCCGGCAACAGCACCCCTTGCACGATCCAAACCGACAAAGACACCGCCAGGCTCGCCGCGGGCGTGCGTGCCACGACGGCGATGAGCGCCGCGAGTCCGGCCCAGACTGCCAGCTGTGACCAAACACCGGCGAGCCAGCCGAGCGCATCCGCGGCGAGCGGCACGCGCAGCCACGCGCACGCGAGGCCAAACGCGATCGTGCACGTCAGCGCGACGGCCAGCGCGCGCACGCCGACGCGCGCGGCCAGCAGTGCGCCGAGCGCGCCGCCTTGGGCGGCGACGAGCGGGAAGCGTCCGCTGTTGCGTTCGCGCGTGAACGCATCGTGCGCGAGCACGAGCAGCGCGAGAGGCGCGAGCGCGCAAAATACGAACGCCAGGTCGAAGTGGCCGAGCGCCTGCAGCGCGGGGTTGCCGAGATCGGCCTCGTAGAGCTGGCCCTCAATACCGAGCAGGCGCACCCAGGTGACGTTCGGCACGATGTCGCGCACGCCCACCGAGAGGCCGGCGAGCGGCGGCATCGGGTGATGCGTGGGGAAAAACGTGTAATAGGCGACATAGCCCGCCTCGCCCTGCGGCGTGAATTCCTTGGCGATGCTGGCCATCTGCGCGGCGTAGTGGGCGGGCAGCCCCGCGATTTCCGCGCGATGGCGCGCGAGCCGGCGATCACCGACCCAGATGGCCAGCACGGCGGCAGCGAACAATGCGCCGCAGACGAGCCACGCCTGGCCGTCGCGGCGCAGGTGGCGTGCTTCCCAAAGACCGAGTCGAAGGAAGGACTTCATGCGGCCCACTCCTTCCGCCGCGCGAGCGCCGCGAGGGGCAGCGCCGCCCACAGAGCCAGCGCGAACCAGGCGAAGCCGGTGCCGGCGAGCGCTTCACGCAACGGCAGCGGGCCGGCGCGGAAATCGGGGAACTGCTTCCAGTTTTCCGCGGCGAGCTTTTGGTCCCGGTCGTTCTGATAGCGCACGGCGTCGCGATGCAGCGCGTTTAGGCGCTGCACGAAGTCGAAGCGGTAGGCCTCCGCCTCGCGCTGAAACCGCAACTGGGCCCGCAGGTCGGTGCCGGCCGCGGCGGCGGACAGCGCGCGCATGGCGAGGAACGGCGCGACCAGGGCGGCGCGATCCAGCACGGCGGCCTGCGCCTGCATCTTGTCGCCGAGCGCGGCGAAGTGCCGCGCAAACGTCTGCGCGCTCAACTCCTCGCCCTTGGCCATCAGGAGTCCGCCGTAGTTGATCGGCAGATCCTCGACGCGTTTCACGCCGTAGCGGGCCAGCGTCTCCTCGCGGAAGCGCACGAAGTGCGGATCGCTGGGATCGTGCGCGTCGCCGTGGGCCTTCGTCTCCGCGGCGACGGCGGCAGTGAAACTGCTTTTGTCGGGCAGCGGATGCCGCGCGTCGGCGAGGACCGCCGCCGCGCGCGGTACGATCACGACGCCCGCGAGCCAGAGCGCGACAAGGGTGGCGCAGGCGCGCGCGGTGGTGCGAGCGCGCGCCGACACCCAAATCGTGAGCCCGAGCCACGCGACAGCATACAGGCCGAGCGCCACCGCAATCACGCCGAGTCGCGCCCACGCGCCGGGGTCGGCGCGAAACGCGGGATCGGCGAGCGACGCCACGCCGGCCGCGCCCAGGCCGAGGGCGAGAAACGGCGCGAGGGCGGCCGCGAGCCCGGCTAATTTTCCCAGCGCCAGCGCGCGCACGGAAACACCCTGGCCGGCGAGCAGTCGGAACCGCCCGGATTCAAATTCGTCCGCGAACGTCCGGCACCCGAGCACGATCGCCACGAGCGGAAGCACGGTCTGCAACAGGAACGCCAGTGAGAGTTCACCGAGCCGGAAGGCGGAGGAGAGTTCTGCCGCCGCCGGGAAGTTGGCGGCGTTCTGGCGGTGGGCTTCGAGGTATTGCACCCGGCCGGAGAAACTGTCCACCCCCGGGTCGAAGACCGCCAGCGGTCCGGGCGGCTTGAACGCGAACGTGCCGTAGTGCGACACGCGATGCGGATGGCGATCGGGCTGGCCCTCCCACTGCGCGCGCACGAGTTGCTGAAACGCGAGCTGCTGCGCCCGATCGCGGACCTGACGGGTGCGGTTGAGCATCCCGGCGGCGACCACGAGCGCGGCGAACAATCCGAGCAGCAGCCAAAAGCCGCGGCTCCGCCGATGCAGCCGCCACTCGGCGCGGGCGGTGGTGAGGACCCGGGACATGGGGGCCGAGGGCGAAGGTAGGGCCGGGGGTGATCAGAACTCGAAGCTCACGCTGC
>JAIXQE010000056.1 GCA_027485815.1 Opitutaceae bacterium | reverse complement strand
GCGAGGATCGCCGGGTTGACGGCGAGGATATACGCCATTGCCGCGAAGGTGGTCAGGCCAGCCTGCAGCTCGCGCGCGACCGTCGTCTGGTTTTCCTTCGTTTTGAAGAGGGATTCGAGCATCGGGGTGGGCAGTCCGTTTCAGCGGAGGAAGACCACCGGGGCAGGGCAAAGCTATTCTGATGCCAACGTGGGAAATAACTTCTGCCACTGGCACCGCGGCTGCTACAACGTCCCTATCCCATGCCCGCCCCTCATTTCCGCCCTCGCTTCGCCTCCCTTACCCTCTGCCTGGCCTTGCTGGCGGCGCTGCTACTCCCGACGTTGCGAGCCGCGGATCCCGGTAGAGCGCCCCTCCTCGCCCTGTGCGCCGCGTACCCGCCGGAGTTGGCCGCGCTGCGCGCCGAGTTCGGGGTCCAGCTGGACCGCGGTTTCACCGAAACCCGCATCAAGGGGCTTACCTTCTGGCGGGGACGCGTCGGACGCCACGAGGTGGTGCTCTTCCGCACCGGGGTCAGCCTGGTGAATGCCGCCTATCAACTGCAACTCGCCCTCGAACGGTTCCCGATCACGGCCGTCCTCTTCGCGGGCGTAGCCGGCGGCGTGGATCCCTCGCTGCAGGTCGGCGACGTCGTCATTCCCGAGCGCTGGGCCTACCACGCGGAGGCGGCTTACCTGAACCCGGACGGCAAAGGGGGCCACGTGATCCCGACTTTCCTGCGCCCGAAGGTGGAAAACTTCGGCATGATCTTCCCCAACGAGGTTGCCGCGATGCGGGAGGGGGAACCGGATTTCGCGCGCATCGCGGCGTTTCCCACGGATCCCGCGCTGCTGGCCGCCGCGCGGCGCGCCGTGACCAAACTGCCTGCGCTCCGCGCCGGCGGCCGGACCGTGGCCGTGAGTGTCGGCGGCACCGGAGTGGCTGGTCCCGTCTTTCTGGACCACGCCGACTACCGTGAATGGGTGTTCCGGGTATGGCAGGCGCGCTGCGCCGACATGGAGTCGACCGCGCTGGCCCATGTCGCGTGGTCCAACCAGGTGCCGATCTTGATCGTGCGCGGCTTGAGCGACCTCGCGGGAGCGCAACGCGGCGCCAACCCCATCGACACCCACGAGGCTCCGGTCTCCGGCGTCGCCGCGCGGGTGCTGCGGGCGGTGGTCGAGGAACTTTGATCGCTGCGGGCGGCCGGATCACCGCGCGCCGCTCAGCGCGTTAGCCTTGGCGAACGAAAGTCGCCTCCACCTGGAAGCCACGCCTCCGACGGAGCAAGTCTCGCCCCACCCCGTCGTTTCGCCCCGGCTCGACCCGACGCGAAGCCTCAAGGCGACGTAACCGCTTCTTTAGCTGGAGGTAGCACGGGCCGAGAACCAACTACAGTCCCAGCGTGATCACTCAGCTCTCGTTCGAATATCTTTCGGTTATCCTTCGGTCATCCTTCGGTTATTTCAATTACTTACGTCGTTTTACCTAGGCATAACCGAAGGACGACCGAACCATAACCGAAGGATAAGGCTTGGAGAACAGGAGCAGCCCAGTCGCGCCAGGCTCCCGTCGCGCAGGCATGGGCTCTCGCTCTCGCGACGCGGCGCTCGCTCGGACCTCTCGTTTTCGCCCGAGCGGTCATTAACTTGGGTTTTAGACCGCCTTCAGACCTTGGAACCATCCCTTGCTCGGCACATTTCCGCTCAGGGCGACGCCGAGTGAAGATCACCGAGCGGGAGGGCGCTGGAGCTAAACCTCACGGCTCCTCGTCCAAGAGACCGGCCTTCTTCTTCCGCTTGGCCTCCGCCTTCTCCAGTTTTGGCGGCGGCAGCAGTTTCACCTGCTCCAAACGGTCGCCCAGGTGACCAGCCTCCGCCGCCGGGCGGGCGAGCGGCCCGCTTTCCCCCAGCAGGTGCATCCGGCGATAGAGGTGCGCGTCGGTCGCGCTCCGCGACGAGGCCAGCAGCAACGCGTCCGGATGGGCGTTCGCGAGCAGCGCGGACAAGCGGAAGGTCCGTTCGGTCGAGACGAGCAGCGGAGTTCCCCGCGCCCACGTGCGCCCGCCATCGGAGGTATTCCACCAGCCGAGCTCCGTCCCGGCCTCGGTGGTCACTTGCAGTAGCATCCGCACCTTCTCCGGGGTCTCGATGATGAAGTCCCCGTCGTTCACCCGACCTGCACCGGCGCCGACCGCGACCGGCGGCAGCCATTGGTGCCCGTCCCAGCGATAGTAGCGCACCTCCCGGGCCACGGGAAACACCACGTGGGGGTGCCCCAAGGCATCCACCCGGCAGGTGCCGTGGGAGGAACTCAGCGAACCAGTAGCCTCGATGAGCGCATGCGCATCCGCCAATTCCTTGGTGACGGGCAGCGTGAGCGGTTTGCCCTGCACATTCGTCCAACGGCCGGCGACCGCATCGAAGCGCATGTGATACGCGTTCTGGCGGTGCGAGGAGTGCCGCGGATGGGCGCAGGGGTGGTAGACGTAGGAGGCGGTGATCGTGTCGCCCTGGCCGCGCTCGAACCACGCATACCACGCATCGTGCACCAAGGGATCAGCGGAACTGGGCTTGTGCCGCAGGACCGAGACCGGCGCGGAGAAGGTGCGGCCGTCATCCACGGACTTCTGGTAGACCCAATCGCTCCGGTGGCCGCCGTGACGGTAGAACAGGTAGAGGTCCCCGTTGGAAAGCTTCACCCACTGACTGTAGGTGCCAAACGGCGGGAGGTTGTCGAGGACCCGCCAGCGGGAGATGTCCCGGGGGCGCTCCGAGACGACGTGAGTCATCTTGCCCTTGGTGCCCATGAAGAACTCGCCGAGCGGGTTCGGACCGTAACGTGGATCCCCGCCGTGGGCGCCGAAGACCACGTGAATATAGCCCTGGCGGTCGACGATGAGCGCTGGCTTGCCGTGATTATCGAGCTCCGCCGGATCGATCTGGTCGGGCGATTTTCCCATCGGGCTGACCCCCGCCAGCACCGGGCCGATCCAACTGGCGGTCGCGTGAACGTAGGCCGCCACGTAGGCGTCTTCATGCGGTCCCTGGTAAGCAACGTAGGTGACGCCCGCGTGGTGCTCCCCAGCCGGGTGCTGCAGCGAGCTCACGGGGTTGCCGTAGCCATTGTCGCTGAAATAAGGCACCTCGGCCGACGCGGCGCGCAGCACGGCGGCGGGCGCCACCAGAAGGCCCAGGAGCGCGAGGCGGAGGAAGGTAAAACGGAGCATCGCTTATTGGCTGGCGGGTGGCCGCTCCAAGCGCGCGCCCAACTCAAGGAGTCGGGCGCGCAATCGCGGGTAGTCGACGCGCTGGACCGCGCTCCGGCCGGCGATCGCCAAGGCCGCGCCCACGCCGGCGGCTTCGGCCAAGGCCATCCAGACGGGCTCCATCCGGATCGAGGTCATCGCGATGTGGCTCGCGGAACAGCAGACGGGAACGAGCAGGTTGCGGCACTCGCGCTCGAGCGGGGTGATCGCCCGGTAGGGGATCCGGTAAATCCCGCGGTGCTTTTCCTCGAGGTAGAGCATCGAGAATTCCCCGCCTTGCAGCGCGACCTGCCCGTTGAGCGGATGCGTCGCGTAGGGCCAGTCATCCACCCCGTAGGAAGCGAGACCGACGGAGTCGCCCGGATCGGTCAGGCCCTCCAGATCCCGCTGCGTGACCACATAGCTCGAGACCATTCGGCGTGCCTCACGCACGTACAGTTGGTGCGGCCAGCCCTCGGTGTCATCAAACTGCCCCGGGGCGAAGCCGACGGCCTGCGCGCGGATCCTAAGCTTCTCGGGCGCGGAGGGATCCGTGCGGAGAAAATGAGTCATCCCACGCATGTAGTCCTGATGAAACCGCCAGATGCGCGCCCGCGTGGGCCAGTCCCCGTCCGGGTACCCGGCATTGCAGCCGTAGACGGTCGGCGCGATGAGGCTCCGGGTGAGATTGCCGGTGGCGGGCGTGTGGACGCCGCCGGGGGTCGGCTCGTACACGCCGAGCTTACGCATGCGGCGACCTTCCAGGTTGATGCCTTGGGTGAAGGCGCGCCGAAAGACCTCGAACGTGCGCGGATCGTAATCGTCGGGCGGCCCGAGGGGGATTTGTTCCCGGTCGAGCGAGAACTTCCACCGAAAGCCGTAGCCCATCGTGAGCTGGTCGGCACTGCCGACGGGACCGGGCGTGTGATCCTGCAGCAGCGGCAGCAGGCCGCTGCGCGGATCCCCGGGCCGGACGTAGGGATCGATCGGATAGACCGCCAGCGGAGGACGCACGCCGGCGAGGGACTCGCCGTAGTGCTCCCGGGATTCACGGCCGAAGACATAGCTCACCCCGGCCTTGGCCAGCAGGTCCCCCTCGTAGGAACAATCGATGAATACCTGCGCACGGACGCTGACGGCGGCAGCCCGCCTCGGCTCGCCGATGGGACAACCGCGGCGATCCGGCGGCGCGTGATCGAGCACGATCGAGGCGATCGCCCCGTCCTCCTTCCGCACCGAGGCCACCCGGTGCTCGTAGAGGATCTCGACGCCGCTTTCCCGCGCGAGCTGCGCGAAGCTCCGCCGGTATTCCGGATCGGAAAGGCCGTCCTGGAGGAGCCGGCGGGCGACGCCGCCGGCGGCTTCCGGCCGCCCCCAATCGATGTGGACGAGGCCCCCGCCCGTCATCCCACCCAACCAGCGGCTCGGCTCAATCACGAGCACGCGGCAGCCCTCGCGCGCGGCGGCGACGCCGGCCGCGATGCCGGCGGCGTTGCCGCCATAGACACACACGTCCGTGATGCGGATATCCGCCTCGGCCGCTCGGGCGAGGCAGGAAAGCCCGGCGGCCGCGGCCCCTGCCCGCTGCAGGAACTCCCGCCGCGGTAAAACCGGATCCAACGGCGACCGGGGTGCCGGGGACATCAGAACGTGGTGGTGGCCGAGAGACGGAAACTACGCGGGGTGGCGTAGCTGAAGTAGCGCGGGTAGCTCACGCGGGCGGGGGATGCGATGTCGCCGTTCGCCGCGCGCAGACCGATGGTGTTATACAAGGGGCGGTCGTAATTGAAGAGGTTCGTGATGGAGAGGTTCAGATCCACGCGCTGCCGGCCGGGGAGCCGCACGGGGTAGCCGATGGTGGCGGTGCCGAGGAAGTAGGCTTTCTGCCAGACCACGCTGTAAGCGTCGACCCTGGGGTCATCGATGGCGGTGGTCGGATTCGCCGGGTTCACAATCGTATCCGCCCCGCGATAGCCGATCACCTGAGGACCGCGGAACTGCATGCCATAGCCGAGCCGGAGGCCATTGAGCCGACCCCGCGTCAGGCGGTAATCGGAGTAGAAGTTCGCCGTGTACTTGGTGAGGCGGTTGAGGAGCTGGGTACCGCTCACCCAGTTAGCCCGGCTGGCCTGCAGGCTGTTCCAGGCGTTGAGGGCATTGGTGGCGTCGATGAACGCATTCGGCCGCGCGGGGTCGGCACGTGCGAGATTGTCCGGGCCAACGACGATGCCGGCGTCGTCGAGGATCTGGATGAAGGTCGCCGACTGGGCGTCGACCCACGCACGGGTCTGCCGGTAGGCGTCGGTCTGTGCGGCGTGGGCGAGACCGTAGTTCAGCGTCAGGCGCCACTGGGGGGTGAGGTTGGCGACCACCTCCAGCTCGTAGCCGCGGCTCTTGCGGTCCAGGGTGTCGTTCCACGCGATCGGCAGATCGCCGACCCCGCGGCGGTTCCGGCCGTCGGAGGAGGTGTCGCCGAGCACGTTCGTGTTGATGATCGTCTGGAGGCTGCTGAAGCCGGACGGCTGCGAAATAGAGGCGTCCTGCTCCTCGGATTCATACCGGCTCAGCGTGAGGTAAAGCCGGGGGCCGAAGGAGAGGCGGACCCCGTAATCCTTGCCTTCCGAGACGGAGGGCGGGGGCGTGCCGTAATCGATCGTGGTGCGCGAGAAATCGGTCGGGTTGAAGGTCTGCGCGAAATTGGCCCAGAGCGAGAGGCCGCGACCGACGTTGTAAATCCCGCCGAAGGAGCGCGTCGGCTTGATCGTCTGGGTGGGCGGCGGATTGAAGTCATCCTGGAAACGGTCCCGCGCATACTGCGGGAGCGCGACGCCCGTCGTGGCATCGCGGGGCCGGGTGGCGGGGGCCGGTTGCGCGGGACCGGTCGCGGCCCCGGCGGCGTTCTTGGGGACGTAGGTGAGTTTGAAGTAATCGGCCGGCGCGTCGGGGCGATAGATGAACCGCTCGCGGGTGATCACGCCGAAGTCCGCCGGGTGATCCAGCGGCCGCAGGAAGAGGCGCTGGCTCCGGTCCACGCGGTCGTTGCGGAACGCTCCGAGGACAATGAGCCGCTTCTGGAAAAACGAGAGGTTGGCGGCGGCCTGATAGTACCGCGTGGTCGCGTCGCTGAGCACGGTCGCGTCATTGCGGTCGGAGCCGAGCACCCAGAGCGGGTTGTAGGAACGCGAGGTGCCGGCAAGCGGGTCCACCAGGGCGATCGACTTCATCTCGGTGATCTCCCGCTCGCGTTGGTTCCAATAGTAGCGGTAGCGGAGGGTCTGGGTGCGGGTGCTGGTCACCAGGCCCCAGGCCCGGGGGTCGGCATCCACCGGGAGCATAAAGTATTCCCGGGAACGGAACAGTTCCTGGTTCTCGTGGGCGCCGATCAGGTTCGCGCGGAGATCGAACCAGCGGGTGGAACGGCGGTACGCGGCCGCAAAGCGAAGCGCCCGGTTGGTGGTGTCGACCTTCTGCCGCTCGGGCCGGCTGAACTCGTTGTACGGCTGCAGGAAATTCGGGTTGGCGGCGCCATCGGGCAGCAACCGGTTAATGTCGATGAAGGTGTTTTGGTACCCTTGGTTGGTGTAGTAATCGATCAGGCCATAGCTGAAGAGGCGGTTGATGGCGCCGGAAACCTGGACGTCGAGGGAGTCTCCGATCCGCTGATCGATGAAGAGAGTGGCGTCGCGGAACCGGTTGATCGAGGTCGGGTTCGGCCCGAGATTGGTGAACGAGCGGCGGGGTACGCGGAAGGCCGAGCCTTGGATGGCTGCGTCGTAGATCCCGGGCATCAGCATCGGCGAATCGATCAGCGGCCCGCCATTGTAGCCGAGATTGGCTCCGCTCGCGGCAGCCACCCCGTTGATCGGACGCTGGCCGCCGTAGAACGTGGTCTGCATCATCCCGGTGTAGCTGAGCGCCGTATCGAAGCCTCGGCCGGAGGCCGGGGAGACGATCCAGCTATTGGTCCCCACGCGCGAGGTGCCAAACGCGGCCTGGCTGGGGAGCGTCGCGGGCTGCAAGCCGGAATAGACCGTCCGACCGTCCCAACCGGAGAGCGAGTCGTTCAGCGCGTTCATCCCGGCGGTGACCTTCTGCTCGTAGTAATCCCCGATGAGTGCCACCCGGGTCGAGCGGGTGGGCTCCACCGTGAGCGAGGGCGAGACACCCCGCCGCTGAGTCCGCTCCCAATCGCGCCAAGTGTGGGTGTCCTGCCAGGTGGTCACCACCCGGGCGGCAACGCGCTCCTTGAGGGAGTAATTGGCGTCGACGGTGGCGCGGAGGGAATCCCACGAACCGATTTCGGCGCGGACCTCGGTCGCGTTGCGCCCGACGCGGGCGCTCTTCACCACCGCATTGGAGGTGCCGCTGATCGTCCCGGTGCCAAACAGGATCGAGTTCGGCCCGCGCGCGTAGTCCATCCGCTCGAGGTTGTAGGTCGAGGGGTTGGATCCCCCGGTGAAGAAGTTGCGGTTGACCGCGTTGGCCCCGACGCCGCGGATCGTGCTGCTGCCGGTGCCACCGAAGAGCTGGCCGCCGCCGTCGTCGGGCGTCGTGGTGGCGCTCACGGTCCAATTGATCGCCTCGTTGAGATCGCTCAGGTTCAGGGCGTCGAGGAACTCCCGGGTCTGGACCGAATAGGCCACCGGGGTGTCCACCAAGTCGGTGGCCAGCCGCCCGCCGGCGAGCGCGCTAGCGGCGACGAAGCCTTGGTCCCGGCTCGTGTTGACCTGGAAGGCGGAAAGCACCACGGGGGTCTCCTTGGCGGCCGAGGCGGGAGGCGCCACCTGGCCAGGGGCCGGGCAGGCGCCGAGCGTGATCAAGGCAAAGGCAAGTCGCGAGAGCCGGAATGGAGAGCGCACGGGGGTAAGTGGCTGGGAGCTTGCCGGGGTCACCCGGGAAAGGAAGCCGGATCGCGTGACGGAAGCGGGCGCCGGCGGCCGGCCGAGGGACGTGCTGGATGGAGGATTCGCGGGGACGACAGACGCGTTGCTGCTCTCATCCGCGGCGAATTGGCGGGGCGTTCTGCCGCCTCACTCCCGGATGGGCCCGACCGGGCGACTTTACTTGCCGGAGGCCAGCCTACCCCCGTCAGCGGTCGGGAAAAAGTGGCGCACCCGTAGGGAGTCGAACCCCAAACCTTCTGATCCGTAGTCAGATGCTCTATCCAATTGAGCTACGGGTGCGTTGCAGGGAGCGGAGGAAGCTCGTTTCCGCGCGGGAGCGCAAGCGAGAAGTTACGCCGATGAGCGGGGAGCTTCAGCCGGCGAGGAGGCGCCAGCCGCTCGCCACGGCGAAGGTCAAGGCGACCCCCATCCCCAGGGGCAAAAGCGCGGCCAATGCCGTCCACCGGGCGCTCCCGGTCTCCTTGTAGATCGTGTACAGCGTGGTGCTGCACGGATTGTGGAGCAGGCTGAACAGCATCAGGTTCACTGCGGTCAGCACCGTCCAACCGCCGGCGCGGAGAACCTCCCCGACCAGCACCGGCGAATCCGCCTGCACCAGGATCCCCGCCCCCTCGCCCACCCCGGCCAACCGGGCCACCAGCACGGTCAGCATCAGGATGGTGGGGATCACGATCTCGTTGGCGGGGATCGCGATGACGTACGCCAGCAAGATCACCCCGTTGAGTCCGAGCGCCAGGCCGAACGGATCCAGGCCCGCGACCAGCACCTCGGCGACGCTCTGGTCACCCAGCCGGACGTTCGCGACCAGCCAGATGACCGCGCCCGCGGGCGCCGCAAAGACGACCGCGCGCCACAGCACCAACAGGGTCCGATCAAGGACGGAGGTGTAGAGCGTCTGCCAGAGCCGGGGCGGACGATACGGGGGCAATTCGAGGCTAAAGGTGGAGACCTGTCCCTTGAGGACGGTTCGCGACAGGAGCAGGGCCACGAGCAAGGTGCACCCAAGGCCGAGCAACGCCACGCCGGCAACCGCCCCCGCCGAAACCAGGCCGGTGAGGTGTGCCGGGACGAGGCTGCCGAGGAAGATCGTCGCGATCAGGATCTGGGTCGGCCAGCGGCCGTTGCACAGCGCGAAATTATTGGTGAGGATCGCGATCAGGCGCTCGCGCGGGCTATCGATGATCCGGGTGGAAACCACGCCGGCGGCGTTGCAGCCGAACCCCATCATCGTGCTCATCGCCTGCTTGCCGTGCGCGCCCGCGCGCTTGAACAGGGCGTCCAGATTGAAGGCGACCCGGGGAATGTAGCCGAAGTCCTCCAGCAGCGTGAACAGCGGGAAGAAGATGGCCATCGGCGGCAGCATCACGCTGATCACCCAGGCGGTGGACAGGTAAACCCCGTCCACCAGCAGGCCGCGGAGCCAGACCGGGAAGCCGGCCGCGTCCGCCAGCCCCCGCAGCCACGGATGGCCGTTTTCCACCAACAAGTTCGCCAGCCATTGGGACGGAATGTTCGCGCCCGCGATGGTCAGCCAGAACATGAACGCGAACAGGAGCAGCATCACCGGCAGGCCCCAGATCCGGCTGGTGACGATGCGGTCGAGGGTGCGGTCAAAGGTGGGGCGCGCCGGCCGCTCGGGCCGGGACACGGAGCGCTCCGCGATCCGGCCGGCATCGGCGTACAGCGACTCCACCAGATGCTCGTGGATGTCGCCGGGAATGCCTTCCCGCAGGCGGCGGGCCTGGGCGAGGATCTCCTCGACGGCGGGTGCCGGCGTGGGCGCGGGGGAGGAAGGGTTCATCGGGCAGGCAAGGCGGATTCGCGGAGCGCGGACTCGTTCCCACGGGCGGCGCGGTCGGCCAGCGCGGACAGCTCCCCGCGCCGGAGCGCCTCCGCGACGCGCTCGTCGCCGCCCAAAAGGCGCATCGCGATCCAGCGGGCGTTGGGTAAGCCGGGATAGGCCTGCTCAATCCGGGAGGTCAGATCGGCCAGGGCCGTCCGGATGGCGGGCGGCTCCTGACTCAACCGGTAGCCGAATCCACCCTTCCGCCGCGCCGCCATCTCGGCGACCGCCGCGAGCAGCTCGGGCAAACCGCGGCCAAAGCGGGCGGAGGTGGGGATTACCGGCACGCCGAGGTCCCGCGCCAGCTGGCGTTCATCGACCTGGATGCCGTGGCGCTTCGCCTCGTCGACCAGGTTCAGGCAGACCACGGCTCGCTCCGTGATCTCGAGCACCTGCAGCACCAGGTTCAGGTTCCGCTCCAACCGGGTCGCATCCGCCACCACCACGGTCACGTCGGGTCGGCCGAAGAGGATGAAGTCCCGGGCGATTTCCTCATCCGGGCTGGTGGAGAGCAGGGAATAGGTCCCCGGCAAATCCACCAATTGAAACCGCCGGCCGGAATACTCGAAACCGCCCTCGGCACGGGCGACCGTCTTGCCCGGCCAGTTGCCGGTATGCTGGCGGAGCCCAGTAAGGGCGTTAAACACGGTGCTTTTGCCCGTGTTGGGATTGCCCGCGAGGGCCACGACGTAGTCCCAGGGCCCCGGCTGCAGGCCCAGTTTGCGCAGCCGGGCGGAGCGGTAAACGTCACACTCGGCGCAAGCCGCGGATTCCGGGGAAGAGGCGGGAGGCGTGGTCAAGGGGTACCTCCCGGCAGCGGGTTCACCCGCACGTAGCGCGCCTGTTCGCGGCGCAGCGCGACGAGGCTGCCGCGCACCTGATAGGCGGTCGGGTCGCCTCCGGGGCCGGTGAGCGCGCTTTCCACGAGGGACCCGGGCACAAATCCGAGATCGAGCAACCGGCGGCGCTCGGCCCCGCGGCAGGCGCCAGTCAGACCCAGGAGGCGGGCGCGGCCGCCGGCCGGCAACTCGTGGAGGAAACGCTCGCCCCGCAGGGCGGCGGCGGTGACCCCGGACAGAGGACGGACCGAAAGCTGACGCGCCATCCCGGGGCTGAGGGCATATTCGGCGCCGTCGGCCCACAGCCTGACCTTGGCATCCTCGCGGGAAACAATGTAGGCCCGCATCCCAGGCCGCAGACCGAGGCGCAGCAGGTGGGCGTAGACCGTCTCCGGCTCGTCCTCGATGTGGTGGATCTGAAAGGGCTGCTCCGGGGGAAAAT
>JAIXQE010000042.1 GCA_027485815.1 Opitutaceae bacterium | reverse complement strand
GTGGGCGCCGAGGGCGCCCGCGCGGATGCGCACGGCCGGGGCGGCGAGGGGCGGCCCGGCGTAGGTCGTGCCACCCGTCTCCTGCCAGCGCTCGCCGTTCTCGAGGGCGAAGACCATGCGCGGCTCCCAGCCGCGGAACTCGCCCGTCAGGCGGCTCTCCACCGGCGCTTCTTCCTCGGCGGCGGACGCGGCCCGGCGGGCCGGGGCGGACCGCGGCGCGGCCGGAGCGGGCGCGGGGGGCAGCGGGGCCGCGACCGCTGGCGCGGCGCGGGCGGCGATGAGCGCGTCGAGCCGGGCCAGTTCCCCGGGGGAGAGACGGCCGAGGCCGGCGGCGGCAAAGTCAGCGGGCGCGAGCGAACGGGAGAAAGGCTCGGCGGCGGCGAGGGCCCCGGCGAAGGCGAGGGCGGGCAACAGGCGGCGCATGGCGCGACGGTGCGCGCCACGCCGGGCCGCGCAACGTCATTTCCGGCGCCGCGGCGCGCGCGCCCGTTTTCTCCTTCCCACCCCCGCGGCTTCGGCGTTGCCTTGCCCGCGCATGACCGGCCGCATCACGTCGCTCCTCGATCCCTCGCGCATCACCCTGCACGTGCAGGCCACGCGGCGCACCGGGGCGCTCAACGAGATCGCACGGCAGCTCGAGGGCCACCCCGAGGTGGCGAACTACGCCGGGTTCTACGACGAGCTGCTCGCCCGGGACCGCCTCGACACGACCTCGCTCGGCAACGGCATCGCCCTGCCCCACGCGCGCACCGACCACGTGCGCCGCATCGTCATGGCCGTGGGCCGTTCCGAGGAGGGCATCGTCTTCGACGACAAGGGCGAGGTGGTGCGTCTGTTCTTCGTCCTCGGCACGCCCAAGGCCAAGCCGGGCGACTACCTCACGGTCGTCAGCACCCTGTGCAAGCTGCTGCGGGACCCGGCGGATCGGGCCGCGTTCCTCGCCGCGGCGACCCCCGCGGACTTCATCGCCGCCGTCGCCGCCACCGAGGCGCGCCTCGGGCTCTGAACTCGCCCACCTCGCGGCTCGACGCCGCCGCACCGGGCCGCCACGCTCGCGCGCGATGATCCGGTCGTTCATCTTCAGCGACGGCAAGCTCGTGGGCCAAGACCTCGAGCTGGAGGCGCTCCGCCTCGTCCGCGCCGACAAGGGCCTGCTCCTCTGGGTCGACCTCGACAACCCGACGCCGGAGGAGACCCGCGCCCTGCTCGAGGGCGTCTTCGGGTTCCATCCGCTCGCGATCGAGGACTGCACCCAGCCGAACTCGCTGCCGAAGGTCGAGGACTACGAGGACTACCTGTTCATCGTCACCCACGCGGTCGATTTCACGCGGACCGAGAAGTTCAACACCACCGAACTGGACCTGTTCCTCGGCAAGGACTTCCTCGTCACCTTCCACACCGCGCCGCTGCGCTCGGTGTCCTCGCTGATCGAGCGGACCGTGAAGCAGGTGGGCGCGGGCCCGCGGGGCCCCGACCGGATCGCGCACTCGCTGATCGACCTGCTGGTCGACAATTACGCGCCGGTGATCGAGGAGCTGCGCGCGGAGCTGGAGGAGCTGGAGGATCACGTGCTCGCGCGGCGTTCCGGCGAGAAGGCGCTGGTGACGGAGCTCCTGCACGTGCGCAACGACTTCACCCGGCTGCGCACCATCGTGCGGCCCCAGCGCGACGTGATCGAGCGGCTCGCGCGCGGCGACAGCAAGCTGATCCGGGCCAAGCTGCTGCCGTACTTCCGGGACCTGCGCGACAACCTCGCGCGGCTGGAGGACACCGTGGCGGGCTATCACGAACGGCTGCTGATGGCGTTCGACATCTACCTGAACAAGGCCGCCTTCGAGGCCAACGAGGGGATCAAGTTCCTCACCGCGCTCACCGCGATCACGATCCCGGTGATGGTGATCGGCACCTGGTACGGGATGAATTTCGAAGGCATGCCCGAGTTGCGCCGCGGCTACCCGGTGGCCCTCGGCCTCACCCTCGTCTCGACGATCCTCATGTTCATCTACCTGCGGCGAAAACGCTGGTTCTAGGCGCCGTCCGCCCTCCCCTTCCTAACCCCGCCCCACCTCCTCCCTCGCACGATGACCTGGTCCCAAACTTACGCGCCGCTCGGCGGCCTTGGCGTTTCCGCCCTCGTGGCGGCGCTGCCGGTGGTCGTGCTTCTCGGCCTGCTGGCTTTCTGGCACGTGCGCGCGCACCTCGCGGCGCTGATCGCCCTCGGGGTGGCGCTGGCCACGGCGATCGCCGTCTACGGGATGCCGGCCCAGCTGGCCCTGGCGGCGGCGGCCTTCGGGGCCGCGTTCGGGCTGCTGCCGATCGGCTGGCTGATCCTCAACGCGATCTTCATCTACCAGCTCTCGGTCGACACCGGGCAGTTCACGGTGCTGCAGCGGCAGGTCGCGGGAGTGTCCGGCGACCGCCGCATCCAGGCGCTGCTGATCGCGTTCTCGTTCGGCGCGTTCATCGAGGGCGCGGCGGGGTTCGGGGCGCCGGTGGCCATCTCGGGGGCGCTGATGATCGGGCTGGGATTCCGGCCCCTCGAGGCGGCCAAGCTCGCGCTGATCGGCAACACGGCCCCCGTCGCCTTCGGGTCGCTCGGCACGCCGCTGGTGACGCTTGCCCCGCTGACCGGGCTGGATCTGCTGGACCTCAGCGCGATGGTCGGTCGCCAGCTGCCGTTCTTCTCGCTGCTGGTCCCGTTCTGGCTGGTGGCCGCGCAGGTGGGCTGGCGCGGGATGGTGGCGGTCTGGCCGGCGTGCCTCGTCGCGGGCGCGAGCTTCGGCCTCGTGCAGTACCTGGTCAGCAACTTCCACGGACCGTGGCTGGTGGACATCATCGCCGGCGCGGCCTCGCTGTTCGCGGTCGTGGTGCTGATGCGCTTCTGGCGGCCGGCGGAGGAACAGGCCCACCCCGTGGTGCACGCGCCGGAGGCCACCCCGGCGGCGGCGGGCGGCCCGGCTTGGAAGGCCTGGGTGCCGTGGCTGTTCCTCTCCGCCTTCGTCTTCCTCTGGGGCCTCCCGCCGGTGAAGGCCGCGCTCAACGACTGGTTCTCGCCCCAGTTGCCAGTGCCCGCCCTGCACCTCGCGGTCGAAAAGGTGCCGCCGGTCGCACCGCATCCCGAGAAGGAGAAGGCGATCTTCAACCTCAACCTGCTCTCCACCACCGGCACCGCGCTGCTCCTCGCCGGCATCGCCACCGCCGTCGCCCTCCGCGTGCGGCCCGGCCAGGCGCTGCGCCTCTACGGCCGCACCCTGCTGCGCGTGCGCATCTCGCTCCTCACCATCGCGCTGATGATGGCCCTCGGCTTCACCACGCGCTACAGCGGGACGGACACCACGATGGGCCTGGTCATGGCCGGCACCGGCTGGCTCTTCCCGTTCTTCTCCCCGATCATCGGCTGGCTCGGCGTCGCCCTCACCGGCAGCGACACCTCCTCCAACGTCCTCTTCGGCAACCTGCAGAAGGTAACGGCCGAGCAGCTCGGCCTGAATCCCGTGCTCACTTGCGCGGCCAACAGCTCGGGCGGCGTGATGGGCAAGATGATCGATGCGCAGAGCATCGTGGTCGCCAGCGTCGCCACCGGCGGCCATCCGGACAGCCCGTCGGCCGGGACGATCCTCCGCACGGTCTTCTGGCACAGCGTCGCGCTCGCGGTGCTGATGGGGCTGTTCGTCATGCTGCAGGCCTACGTGCTGCCGGGGATGATCCCCGGCCACCGGTAGCACCGGCTCAGTTTCCCGGCGGCAGCGCCGCCAGCTCCTCGCGCCACCGCCCGGCCGCGTCCGCCTCCCCGGCCGCCGTCGCCGCCTCGATCGCCCGCGGCAGCCACCCGCGCCGCAACCCCACCGGGAGGTGCGCCTCCCCGAGTAGGGCCCGCCAGCGCGGCACCGCCGCCTCCGGCCGCCCCGCGTCCGCCAGCATCCCCGCGTGCTCCGCCCGCAAGGCCCAGCCCGCCGCACCCGCACCCTCGCCCACCGGCGCCGCCAACAACCACGACAGCCCCGCCGCCGCGCGGCCGGCCGCCAACTCCCGCCGCGCTGCCCACACGGCGACGCCCGCATCGCGCGCCTCGTCCCGCGCCTGCGCCAGCTGGCGCTCCGCCTCCGCGTCGCGGCCCAGCCGGAGAAGTTCGCGGACGCGCCGCAGGCGCGCGTGGCTCCGCAGCTCCGCGGGCAGGCCGGCATCGGGGGCCAGTTGCGCCTCCAGGCCCGTCGCGAACGGCCGGTACAACGGGTCGCCCACGGCGACCGCCTGCCAGCCCAGCGCCGGCAGGGCGTGGAAGATCGCTTCGGCCCACGTGGCGCCGGCGAGGAGTCGGCGCACCAACAGGTCCGGCCGGTGCGTCAGTTCGAGGTACGGCTCGTAGACGTTGCCCACGGTGGCGGCGACGCCCCGCGCCACCAGCGGCCCGGTCCAGCCCTGCTCAGGATCCCGGAGGGTCGCGGCGGAGTAGCTGAAGATGTGCAGCGCGATCGCCCCGGACGCGAAGCGGAAGCCGGGCAGGTGGAACGGTCCGTCGATCGTACCGCTGTACCAGCCGAAGTACAGCGCGGTGGCGTCCGCGCGGGCCCCCGGGGCGAAGGTCGCCGGCGCCTCGTCCCGCAGCACCTCGAAATCCCGGGCCGCAAGCTCCCGCGCCGCCGTGGCCAGCCACGCGTCCCCGACCTGACCGCGCTGGGCCAAATCCACCAGCGCCCGCCCGGCCAGGCCGTGCCGTTCGGCCGCGAGCGCCGAGTCGACCAGGGCCCGCGCGGACGCCGCGGACGGACCATCGAGCCGCGAAACGCGCACGACGCGGGCCAGCTCCGCGGGTCCGGGACGGTCCCGGTTGAAGAGGGGATTGGGCGTGAACCCGGCGAGCGGCGCCACCGGCCACGCGATGAGGCTCAGCTCGGCGTCGACCGCAGCCTGATTGGTGCGGAACTCCGCGCGGAGCCGGGGCGTCGCCTCGGCGGCGAGCAGCGCTTCGTCGGGCGCGACCTTGAGCGGCACTCCCCGGCAGAGCACAAGGGCGCCGATGCGGTGGCCCTGCGGGGCGTGGCGCCGGCGGCCGGCGGGGTCGCGGCCTTCCATCGGCAGGAGATCCACCCAGCCGCGCGCGCGCAGCCAGTCGGTCAGCGGCTCCCAAAGTTGAGCCGTGAACTGTGCCCGGGAGATCGTCTCCTCGAGCGGCAGGGGGAGGGCGACGAGGTTGGCCGTGGGCACGCCACGGGCGCCGAGGTAATGCCGGGCGAGGGCGAGGGACTCCGGATCGTGCGCGTTGGCGAGCACGAGGACGTCCGCCGGCGAGGGCGCGGGCGGCGGCACCGGCGCGGGGGCGGCGAGTCCTGGCAGGGCCAGCGGCGCCAGGCGGACAGCCGCGGGCAGAAGACGGCGCAACCAGGGCGGCACCGGCGGCAGGCTCAGGGGGCCGCGGCCTGCCGGCGGGCGATCGCCGCGCGGAGATAGGTGTCGGGCACCGCACCGCGGAACGCCGTGAGCCACACGCTCGCCAGCATCTGGCCGCCGGCGAGCAGTTGGTCCTCGATCAGGCGGCGCGTCTCGGCGGGCACCTCCGCCCCGGGCGCCTGGCCGAGCCGGCCGGCCTTCTCCAGCTCGTAGATTTTCTCCACCTGGCGGTGCTGGACGCGGATGTAGTCCAGCACGGCGACGAACAGCGGGTCGCGGCCGTCGGGGCGGGGGCCGAGGGGCAGCACGCGCGGCGCGAGGGCGCGCTCGCGCAGGGCGGGGAAGCGCAGGCCGGTGCGGCCGATGATGCCGCCGTCGATCCAGGCGTGGAGGCCGTTCCAGGTCGTGTAACCACGGGGATTGTCCCCGGACCAGCCGTTGTAGTGCTTGGTCGTGTGGAGCGGCTGGGCGCAGTCGCCCACGTAGTGCGCGAGCAGGCCCATCAGGTAGAGGAGGTTGGCGCGGGCGTTGGCGGCCTCGGCGGGCGTGCCGACCTCCTCGAACACGCGGAGGTAGGAGAAGCCGGAGCGGAGGCGACCGAAGTGCTCGGCGATGGCCCAGGGGGCGAAGCCGGGCCACTCGGCGGTGCGGTCCAGGTTGCGCGCGGGGTCGATCGGCTTGAACGCGGCGGCGTGCGCGGCGCGCCCCCGGGCGAACTGGAGCACGAACTCGTAGCGGAGCGACGGGATCGTCTCGAGGTCGAGGCCGGCGTCGGTGAGGTATTCCAGGTCGAGGAAATGATCGCCCCAGCTGCCGCCGGCGTGCTTGAGCGGCAGGTCGGGGACGTTGCGCCAGCGGTCGGGCTCGGCGGAGAGGAAGGCGACACGCTCGGCCTCGTCGGGCCCCGCGACGATCCGCGGGAAGTCGTCCGGGAGCGACGCCAGGGCGAGCTGGGCGACGATGCGGTGGCCCTCGTAATCCCACGCGGCCAGGCGGGCGGGGACGAGGAGGAGCAGGAGCGGCAGGAGGGCGGGGCGGATCATCGGGAGGAGGGGGCGGCGCGGGGCGGCCGCCGGGCGGCCTCGACCGCGCGCGCGTAGTCGCGGATGCCGGCGGCCAGGGCGGCGGCGAGCTCCTGGCGGTACGCGGGCGTGGCGATGCGGCGGGCCTCGGCCTCGCTGGTGAGGAACCCGCACTCGACGAGCACCCCGGGCGCCTGCAACGGGCGCAGGACCGCCAGGTGCATGAGCTTGCGGCCGCGATCCGGCGCCTTGAGGTCGCCGACCAGCCGGCCGTGGAGCGTGTGGGCGAGCAGGGCGCTCCAGCCGTCCACCCGGTGCACCGGCGAGGCGTGGTGCTCGGCGTCCTCCTTCGCCCCGGGACTCCACGAGTTGGTGGAGCGCAGCCCCCGGGGCGGGAAGGTATAGACTTCCACCCCCGACGTGCGGGCGTCCTGCGGCAGCGCGTTGAAGTGGATGCTGACGAAGGCGTCGGCCTGGACGAGGTTCGCCGCGGCGGCGCGCTGGGGCAGGGCGATGAAGGTGTCGCTCTCCCGGGTCAGCACCACCTTGAACCCGTCGGCCTCGAGCAGGCGGCGGGCGCGGCGGGCGACGTCGAGCGTGAGGGTCTTCTCGTTGACCTTGAGGGAGGCGTTGACCCGGCCGGGGTCGTTGCCGCCGTGGCCGGCGTCGAGGACGATCACCTTGGGGGCCGGGCGCGGCTCGAGGCCGAAGCCGGGGCGGAGCACCGGGGCGACGGCGCGCTCGAAGTCCGCGCGGCTGAGGCTGAGGACGCCGCCGGCGAGGGCGACGGGTTCGCCGAGGAAGAGCCGGAGGCCGTTGAGGGTGGCCTCGCGCGACTCGGCCTCGAAGACGGCGGAGACACCCGGGCCCTTGAGGGTGGCGCGGCGGCCCTGGTCGCCGGCGGTGAACGCCAGACCGAGGGCCCGGGCGGCGTCGGCGAGCGCGACGTGTTCGACGCGGCCGATCCGGCGGATCGGGGGCCGGGTGGCGGGGGTCTTCTCGGTGGCCGGCGCGCCGGGGCGCGAGGGGGCGGCGCGCGGGGGGGATTCGGCGGCGCCGAGCAGGCCGGGCACGAGCAGCGCGAGGCCGGCGAAGCGCCGGAGGCGCGCGAGGGGGGCCGCCCGGGGCATGGCGGCGGCGGGATCAGCCGGCGGCGCCGGGCGCGGAGGATTCATCCGCGGGCTCCTCGTCGTCCTCGGAGGGCGTGATGAACTTCGGCTTCCGCTTGTTGGCGGGGAGGGGCGTGAGCATCACGTGGATGTTGCGGCCGATGAGCTTGGGATCGGCGTCGGCGTGGGCCATCCCGGCGAGGTCGGCGACCGCGCGCTTCATGACGTCGAACCCGATCTCGGTGTGGGCCATCTCGCGGCCGCGGAACTTGAGGCGCATCTTCACCTTGTTGCCGTGGTCGAGGAACTCCTCGGCGTGGCGCAACTTCGTCTCGTAGTCGTGCTGCTCGATGCGGGCGGTGAACTCGATCTCCTTGATCTTGCTGGCGGTGGCCTTCGAGTGGGAACTCTTCTTCTGCTCCTCGTAGACGTACTTGCCGAAATCCATGATCCGGCACACCGGCGGCGTCGCGTTGGGGGCGACCTCCACGAGGTCGAGGCCGTTCTCCAGCGCGAGGTTGATGGCCTTGGTGGTGTCGATGATGCCGAGCTGCTTGCCCTCGGGGGAGATCAGCCGCACCTGCGGGACCTTGATGCGGTGGTTGCGCCGGATGGCGGCGAACGGATCAGTGTTGCGCCGCTGGAACGAGCCGGGGCGGCCGCCGGGGGCGGAGGGGGAGGAGAGGGCCATCAAGGAGCTTGGGCTGGAAGGGCGGGACGGGAAGTTTTTCCCCCGGCCCCGCCCCGGGGGCAAGGGTTAATTGCGCCGGCGCCCCGCCGGCCGCCCGCGGGGCGGCTCACAGGCTGAAGCTCTCGCCGCACGAGCAGCTGGCCTTGGCGTTGGGGTTGGAAAACTTGAAGCCCCCCGCCACCAGCGCGGCCGAGTAATCCACGTGCGTCCCCTTCAGGTAGAGCGCGCTCCGGCTGTCGACCAGCACCCGCGCGCCCCCGGTCTCGACGCACAGGTCACCGCGGCGCGGCGCCGGGACGAACTTCAGCTGGTAGCTCAGGCCGTTGCAGCCGCCGCCCGTGATCGCGATCCGCAGGAAATCGCCCTGTGCCTCGCGGGCGATCAGCGCCCGCACCTTCGCCCCCGCGGCCGGCGTCAGCCGCACCAAGGTCTCCGTCCCCGCGCGCACCCCCTCGGGCAGCGGGAAGGAGGGGGGCGCGGCTTCGGCGGAGGCAGTCGACATCACGCTGCAGGAAATGCCGCTGGCCGCGCGGCGCAACCGCGCAATCGCACCCGCTCCGCCCTTGCCCCCCGCCGCCCCGCGAGGCATCAACCCCGCGTGCCCCGCCCCACCCTGCCCCTCCTCGCCCTACTTGCCCTCCTGTCCTGCCTGCCGCTCCGCGCCCACGAGGTCGCCGCGGAGATGCACCAGGCCGCCCGTACCTTCCTCGACGCCCTCGACGCCGGCCAGCGGAAGCTCGCGCTCTACCCCTT
>JAIXQE010000191.1 GCA_027485815.1 Opitutaceae bacterium | reverse complement strand
GGGGTGATGTCCTCGCCCGCGTGGCGCCGGGGGTAGGCGGCGCCGGCGACATCGAGCGCGGTGCCCATCAGGTCGATGAGGTGGGACGGCTCGTGCACCAGGCGGCCGCCGACGCCCGCGGGTCCCATCAGCGCGGGCCAGTGCGCGATCAGCGGCGAGGAGATGCCGCCCTCGTGAACCCAGTGCTTGTACTCGCGGAACGGCGTGTTGCTGACGTTGGCCCAGCCGCGGCCGTAGGCGATGTAGGTGTCGGCCGCGCCGGGCAGCACGCCGTAACCCACGCGCATCGGCCAGCCGTCGCGGGTCTGCGGGGGGCGGTTGGTGAACTGGATGGTCTCGCGCGGGACCGGCGGAAGGCTGGGCCGGTCGGCGCGCGGCTTCCCCTCCCCCGTCCGGCCGTTGGTCTCGGCGCAACCACCGTTGTCGTGCAGGAACAGGATGAGGGTCCGGTCGAGCTGGCCCTGCGCGCGCAGTTCGGCGACCAGGCGGCCGATGCCCTGGTCCATCACCTCGATCATCGCCGCGTAGACCTCCATCCCGCGGGCCTCGAAGGCGCGATCCTTGACCTGGGCGAAGTCCTCCGCCGCGGGGCTGATCCCCCACTCCGGCCGGGCGACCCCGAGGCGCTGCTGGCGCTCCCAGCGGGCGGCCCGGATCGGCGCGTAGCCCTGGTCGTAACGGCCGCGGTGGCGCGCGATGTCGGCCTCGCGGGCATGCATCGGCCAGTGGGGCGCGGTGTAGGCCACGTACATGAAGAACGGTTTCCCGCCGTGGTCGCGCGCGTGCTCGCGCACGAAGCGGACGGCGTGGTCGCTGATCGCGTCGGTGTAATAGTACTCCGCCGGGCGGTATTCCGGGTCATTCGCGGAGGAGATGAAGGTCTCGTCCCGCATCAGGGCGCTGGGATCCCAGAAGCTGCCGGAGCCGTGGATGGTGCCGTAAAAGCGGTCGAAGCCCCGCTTGAGCGGCCAGTTCTGGTTGCGCTCGCGCATCCGCTCCACCGGGCGGCCGGGGGTGACGTGCCATTTGCCGACCATGTAATTGCGGTAGCCGGCGGGACGGAGGGCCTCCGCGATGGTCACGCCGCGACGCGAGAGCTCGCCCTGGTACCCCGGCGTGCCGAGATCCTCGACCATGTGCCCGATGCCCGCCTGGTGGGGGTAGAGGCCCGTGAGCAGCGAGGCCCGCGTGGGGCAGCAGCGCGCGCCGTTGTAGAACTGAGTGAAGCGCAGCCCGCCCGCGGCGAGGGCATCGAGGTTCGGCGTCGGGATCTCCCCGCCGTAGCACCCCAGGTCCGAGTAACCCATGTCGTCGGACATGATCACGATCACGTTCGGCCGCGGGTCCGCGGCCGGACTGGCGGCGGCCACGAGGCGCGGCAGGAGGAGCAGCAACGGGAGGAGGTGGGGAAAGCGCATGCGGAGGGGAACGGCGCGGTCGGCCGCGGCCGCAGGGGAAACACAAGCACCGGGGCGGCTCCAGCCGAAACGCACCGCCATCTCCCGCCTTGCCGGGCCCCGGGGCACCGTCCACGTTCGCGCCTCGTTCAATGGCCTTCCCTCCCCTTCCCCCCGTGCTCACCCGCCGCCACCTGGCCGCGGCGGACCTCGGGCAGAACCCGGCCGAAGCGCTGCTCACGCTCTACGCGTGGATGCACCTCGCCCGCGCCGCCGACAACCGCATCCTCGACCTCTTCCGGCAGGGACTCATCCGGGGCACCGTCACGGGCGGCCAGGGCAACGAGTCCCTCTGCGTGCCCCTCGCGCTGCTGGCGGACAAGGCCACCGACGTCATCTCCTTCACCCACCGCGACCTCGGCGGGCACCTGGTCTGGAGCGGGCACCTCTGCGACCACCTCAACCAGTACTTCGCCAACGCCGGCAGTCCGACGAAGGCCCGCGAGGGCAACATCCACCACGGCGACCCGGCGCGGCGGTCGCTGCCGATGATCAGCCACCTCGGCGCGATGCTCTCCAACGTGGCCGGCGCCACCGATTCCCAGCGCCGCCTCGGCCGCCCGGCCGTCGGCTTCGCCTCCTTCGGCGACGGCAGCTCCAGCACCGGGGACGTGCACGAGACGATGAACCTGGCCGCGCTGCTCGGGCTGCCGGTCCTCTTCGTCATCCAAAACAACGGCTACGCCTACTCCACCCCGACCGAGGAGCAGTTCGCGGCGGGCACGGAACTGTGGCGCCGCGCCGCGGGCTACGGGATCGAGGGCGCGCGCGTCGACGCCACCGGGGACGTCCTCGAGACCGCCCGCGTCCTCGCCGCGGCGGTGGAACGGGTGCGGACCACCGGCCGCCCCTACCTGCTGGAGGCCTCGGTGCTGCGCCTGCGCGGGCACGCCGCGTACGACACCGGCGACTACCTGCGCCCCGGCGAGGCCGAGGGTTTCGTCGCGCGCGATCCCCTGCCCCGCCTCCGCGCCCGCCTCGCGGCCGAGTTGCCCGCCGGCCGGATCGAGGCCGTCGACGCCGAGCTGAACGCCTTCCTCGAGGCCGGCGTGCGGGTCGCCCTCGCCACGCCCCGGCCCGATCCCGCGGGGATGGCGGATGACCTCTTCGCGCCCGACGCCGGGGCGATGCCCTGGCAACCCTCCGTGCCCGCGCCCGCCACGGCGGGGGGCGCCCCCGCGGACCCGGCCGGGCCGCAGGCGCTCAACCTCGCGCAGGCACTCAACGCCGGCCTGCGCAAGATCCTGCGCGAACGCCCCGAATCCCTCGTGCTCGGGCAGGACATCGGGACGTACGGCGGCGCGTTCAAGGTGACCGACGGCCTGCTGCGCGAGTTCGGGCGGCCGAGGGTGTTCAACACGCCCCTCGCCGAGAGCGCCTGCACCGGCTACGCGATCGGCCTCGCCCTCAACGGCCACCGCCCGATCGAGGAGTTCCAGTTCGCCGACTTCGCCACCGAGGCCGCCACCCAGATCACCCTCAACGCGGCGACGATGCGCTTCCGGTCCGGCGCCGCCTGCCCGCTGGTGCTCCGCCTCCCCTGCGGCGGCGGCCTCACCTTCGGGTCCTTCCATTCCCAGGAACTGGAGTCCTTCTTTCTCTCGATGCCGGGGCTCAAGGCGCTCTACCCGAGCACCCCGCAGGACGCGTTCAACGCGCTGCTCGCCGCCTACGAGGACGACAACCCGGTGCTGCTGCTCGAGCACAAGGCGCTTTACCGCCGCGGGCGCGCCCCGGTTGCGTGGGACCCGGCTTACCGGGACGTCTGGACGCCGCGGCAGGTCCGCGCGGGCGACTTCGCCACGCTCGTCACCTACGGTGAGATGGTGCACGTCGCCGAGGAGGCGGCCGCCTACTTCGCCGCGGAATACGACCTCGGCTTCGACGTCTTCGATCTCCGCGCGCTGGCGCCGCTGCGGCTGGAAACGATCCGCGCGTCCCTCGCCCGCACGGGTCGCCTCGTCGTGCTGCACGAGGGCCGCCGCACGCACGGGTTCGGCGCGGAACTGGTCGCGCGCCTCGTGGAGGAGGATTTCCGCGCGCTCAAGGCGCCGCCGCTGCGCCTCGCCGCGCTCGACCTGCCCGTGCCCTTTGCGCCGGAACTCGAGCAGGCCTTCCGCCCCGGCCGCGACTCCGTCATCGAGCGCCTCACCGCCTGGATCGGCTGAACCCTCCCGGATGCCCCGCCGCCCCCCGCCGCCCGACTGGAGCCGCGTCCGCCTCTTCGCGATGGACGTCGACGGCGTGCTGACCGACGGCACCGTGCTGATCCTCGCGGACGGCGGCGAGGGGAAGTCGTTCTCGATCCTCGACGGCCACGGGCTGCGCCTGCTGGAACGGGCCGGCGTGACCACCGCGTGGATCAGCGGCCGGGCCTCGGCGGCCACCACGCGGCGCGCCCGCGAACTCGGCATTCCCCATCTGTTTCAAGGCCGGCTCGACAAGCGCACCGTGCTCGCGGACCTCGCGGATCGGCTCGGGATCGCGGCCGCGGACTGCGCCTACATGGGCGACGACGAGATCGACGTGGAGGCGCTCCGCTGGGCGGGGATCGGCATCGCGCCCGCCACCGCCATGCCCGACGCCCTCGCCGCGGCCGCCTTCATCCCCGCACGGCCCGCCGGCCACGGCGCCGTACGCGAGGTCTGCGACCTGATTTTGGCCGCGCGCCCGGGCCGTCCCGCGGGCCAACCCCGGCGCGCCGCGTCCGCCGCCCGATGAGCGTCCGCGCCATCCTCCCGTTCACCCTCGCGGGTTTCCTCGCCGCCGCCGAGTCCCCGCCGGCCCCGACTGCCCCGGCGACGACGACCCCCGCCGCCGCGGCGCCGGCGCTGCCGAATTCCCCCGCGGTCAACTGGGTCCTGCCCATCTTCAGCGACCGCGAAGGGCACCGCCTGATGAAGCTGCAGGGCACCGAGGTCCGTCCCGTGGACGGCCGCGTCGCCATCACCAACCTGATGATCACCACCTTCACCGGGGATGCCCGCGCCGCCGTCGACAGCATCTTGCTCAGCCCGCGCGCCGTCTTCTCGCCCACGGACCATACCGCCCGCGGGGAGCAGACGGTGCGCTTCATCCAGGACGACGTGGAGGTCACCGGCACCCGCTGGGCCTACGACCACGCGGCGAAAAAGGTTTCGCTGGAGGGCGACGTGCGCGTCACCTTCCGCGCCCGGATCACCGACATCCTGCGATGAACCTCCGCGGCCTCGCCTGCCTCCTCCTCGCGCTGCGCGCCACCCTGCCCGGCGCCACCCCCACCGCGCCCGCCCCCGCGGCGGCGCCGCTGCCGCCCACGACGATCGAGAGCGGCGCGCTCGAGCTCTTCAGCACCGAAAAGGAGACCACCTTCACCTACAGCCGCGGCGTGCGCATCACCGCCACCAACCTCGTCCTCACCTGCGACCACCTCGTCGTGATCGCGCGCCGCACCGGCGATCCGGCCGCGCTGGTCGGCCGGCAGGAGAAGCTCAAGTCGCTCGTCGCCTCGGGCAACGTGCGCCTGGTGCAGGACGACCGCGAGGCGACGGCCGACCGCGCCGAGGTGTTTCCCGATGACGACCGGGTGATCCTGACCGGCAACCCCGTCGTGCGCAGCGTCAAGGACGGCTGGGAACAGCGCGGTCCGCGGATGGAGCTGCTGCGGGGCGAGCGGCGCGCGGTGATCCGCGGCGAAGGTGCGGAGCGGCCCCGCACCGTTCTGCCGCCGCTGAAGGATCTCGGTTACGACAAGGTTCCGGAGCGTCGCCCCGCGCCGGCCAACGCCCCGGTGCCGACGGCCCCGGCCCCGCGATGAACGCCCCCACCGAACTCGCCACGGAGGGCCTCGTGAAGGCCTTCGGCCCGCGGACCGTCGTCAACGGGGTCAGCCTGCGGTTCCGCGCCGGCGAGGTCGTCGGGCTGCTCGGGCCCAACGGCGCGGGCAAGACCACCACGTTCTATATGATGGTGGGCCTGATCCCGCCGACCCGGGGCACCGTGCGCCTCGGCGGACTGGACCTCACGCGCCTGCGGATGCACGAGCGCGCCCGCCACGGGCTGGGCTACCTGCCGCAGGAGGCCTCCGTGTTCCGCAAGCTCACCGTCGAGGAGAACATCCTCGCCATCGTGGAGGCCGTCGGCATCCCGCGCCGCGAGCGCGCCGCCGTCGTGCAGGCCCATCTGGACGAACTGCACCTCGGGCCCGTCGCCCGCCAGAAGGCCTTCACCCTCTCCGGCGGCGAGCGCCGCCGCCTCGAGATCGCCCGCGCCCTCGTCACGCGGCCGAAGTTCCTGCTGATGGACGAACCCTTCGCCGCCATCGACCCGATCTCCGTCGCCGAGGTGCAGAAGATCATCCTCCAGCTCCGCGCCCGCGGCATCGGCGTGGTCCTCACCGACCACAACGTCCGCGAGACGCTCCGCATCGTCGACCGCTCCTACCTCATCCACGAGGGCCGCGTGCTCACCGAGGGCACGGGCGACTTCCTGATCCACGACGCCCAGGCGCGGAAGTTCTACCTCGGCGAAGGCTTCAACCTCTGATTCCCCCATGCAGAAATCCGTCCACGGGATCACGGTCGCCCACTTCCTCGAGACGTACCGCGACAAGCTGAAGCTCGAGCTGCTGGTGGGCGTCGAGGGCCTCCACCGGCTCATCCTCGAAAGCACCATCAACCGGCCCGCCCTCGCCCTCACCGGTTTCTTCAAATATTTCGCGCACAAGCGCATCCAGATCTTCGGCGCGGCGGAGATGACCTACCTGAAGACGCTCTCCCACGCCCGCCAGGTGGAGGTGCTCGAGCAGATGGTGCGGCGCGGCATCCCCTGCCTCGTCCTTACCCGCAACTACCAGCCGACCCCCGCGCTGCGCACCGTCGCCGCGCGGATGAAGCTGCCGCTCCTGCGCAGCCCCATCATCACCAAGAACTGGGTCAACCTCGCCACCCTCGCGGTCGACAACGAGTTCGCGCCCCAGGGCTCGGAACACGCCACGACCCTCGACGTCCGCGGCATCGGCGTGATGCTCCGCGGCGACTCCGGCATCGGCAAGAGCGAGTGCGCGCTCGCCCTGATCGAGCGCGGCCACTCGCTGGTCGCCGACGACCTCACGATCATCCGCCTGCTCGACGAGCGCGAACTGATGGCCTCCAGCCGGCCGCTGAACCGCGGGTACATGGAGTGCCGCGGCATCGGCATCATCAACATCGCCGAGATGTTCGGCGTGAAGTCCGTCCGCCGCGAGAAGCGCATCGACCTTGTCGTCACCCTCCGCGAATGGACCCCCGAGGTGGTCGAGGAACGGACCGGGCTCGAGGAGAACTTCTACCGCGTCCTCGGGATGGACGTCGCCCACATCGAGCTCTACGTCCGCCCGGGCCGCGACATCGCCCGCCTGGTGGAGGTGGCCGCCCTGACCCACGCCCTGAAGCTGATGGGCCACGATCCGGCGAAGGACTTCAACGACCGGCTCATCGCCTTCATGCGCGACCAGGCCCGGCAGCCCGCCCCCACCCGCATCAAGCCGGTGGTGCGCGCCCGCGACGGCGTCTGAGCCCGCACTCGGGGCTCGCCGCTCCCGCCCGCCCGCGTACCGTCGCGCGCGATGCCCAACCCTCCCGCCCGTCCCGACGGCCGCGCCGCCGACCAGCTGCGCCCCATCTCCTTCACCGCCGACTTCGCCCCGCACGCCACGGGCTCCGTCCTCGTCAGCTTCGGCCACACCCGCGTCATCTGCGCCGCCACCATCGAGCCGGGCGTGCCGCTCTGGATGAAGCAGCAGAAGGTCCCCGGCGGCTGGCTCACCGCCGAGTACTCGATGCTCCCCTACTCGACCCACGAGCGGAAGGCGCGCGACATCTCCCGCGGCAAGCTCGACGGCCGCACGGTCGAGATCCAGCGCCTCATCGGCCGCTCCCTCCGCGCCGTCATCGACCTCGGGAAGCTCGGCCCCAACACCCTGTGGCTCGACTGCGACGTCCTCCAGGCCGACGGCGGCACCCGCACCGCCGCCATCACCGGCGCCTACGTCGCCGCCCGCCTCGCCGTGCAGCGCCTGCTCGACGAGAAGCGCCTCGCCGAGAACCCCCTCACCGACTCCGTCGCCGCCGTCAGCGTCGGCCTCTGCGCCGGCCAGGAGGTGCTCGACCTGGCCTACCTCGAGGACAAGGACGCCGCGGTGGACTTCAACGTGGTCGCCACCGGCCGGGGCCAGTTCGTCGAGGTGCAGGGTTCCGGCGAGGAGGCGACCTTCTCGCCCGAACAGCTCGCCAGCCTGATCGCCCTCGCCCAACGCGGCCTGCGCGAGGTCGGCCGCGTCCAGACCGCTTTCCTCACCCAGCGGCTGCTCGCGCCCCCCGCCCGCGCCGCCGGTCCCGCCTGAAACTTTCAGCAAAGTTCATTTTGACTCGCGGGGCCGCGCGCGAACGCTACGCGCGACCCCCATGCCTGACGTCCGTCTGCCCGCCTTCCGCGCGGTCCTGCATCCCGCCTCCCCCCTTCCCGGCGAAGTCGCCGCCGCCACCGAGCTGGCGCGCCTCGCGGGCCTGACGCCCTCGGCCGCGGCCGCGCCCGGCGGTGGCCTGGCGGTGGCCCTAGCCTCGCGGGGCTGGCACTCCGCCGCGCGCCTACCGGCGGGCGCCGCGGCCCAGTCCGGCTGGATCTGGCTGCGGTGCGCGGAGGACGGCACCGGCGAGATCGTGGCGACGCACGGCGCGTTCCTGTTCTCGGCGGTGCGCCTGCTCGCGCGGGGCATCGGTGACTTCACGCGGGAGCGGCTGGCGGCAGGCATCTTCCTGCCGGCCTCGTTCCCCTGGCACCGGCCGCATTGGGACGCCTGTTACACCCAGTACTGGCGGTCGGCGCGCGGGTTTGATCCGGAGCAGTACGTGGCCGCGCTCGCGGAGGCGGGCTTCACCCATTGCGAGGTGAACGGCCTGCAGGCGCATTTCCCCCACGAGGACCTCGTGGCGCACGAGTATTACCCGCAGTTCTACTCCTACCAGCCGGGCTTCAACCACTTCGTGGCGACGGAGCTGACCAAGGGCCTCTGGCCCGCGATGTACCTCGACGCGAACCTCGAGCACCTGCGCAAGCTGGCCGCCACGGGCCGGCGTTACGGGCTGCGCCCGGGCGTCTGCATGTTCGAGCCGCGCACCTTTCCCGAGCGGTTCTTCCAGAAGTATCCGACCCTGCGCGGCGCGCGCGTGGACCATCCGTTCCGCTCACGGCTCCCCCGCTACACCCTGGCCCAGGACCACCCGGTCACGCAGCGCCACTTCCGCGAGGCGTTGCAGGCCCTCATCCGGCAGGTGCCCGACCTCTCATACATGTCGCTGTGGACGAACGACAGCGGCGCGGGCTTCGAGCACTCGGCCTCGCTCTACGTCGGCCGCAACGGCGGACCGTACCTGATCCGCGAGTGGCGCAACCACGACAAGGTCGCCGAGGCGTCGGGCCAGAGCATCAGCCGCTTCCTCCACAACCTGCGCGCGGCGGCGGAACCGCTGAACCCGGACTTCGACGTGATCCTGCGGCTGGAGCCGTTCAAGATGGAGCACGACCACATCAAGGCCGGGATGGGGCCGCACGTCACCTACGAGGCGCCCTCGCTGCTGGTCCGCGGCTACTCCCTGCCCTACCCGCACCCCAAGTACCCGGAGAACATGGGTGTGGCGGGCAGCATCTTCCACGCGACGATGGATCCCGCCGAGGCGGAGGTGCTGCGCGCCGGGCGGGCCCAGGGCATCGAGCCGGTCCTGCAATACTCGGCGAGCGGCGTGATGAACCACGAGCCGCTGCTTGGCGTCCCCTTCCCCCGGCTCCTCCACGCCAAGCTCCTCGCCGCCCGCGCGACCGGCATCACCCGCCTCAGCGCGCTCGGCGGCCTGGCGAACACCACGCAGACACCCTACTGGCCCAACCCCGTCGCCCTGCAGGCCGCGCAGTTCGTGCCGGAACGCCCCATCGGGGATGTCCTGCGCGACTACGCCGCCGGGATCGTGGGCGCCGCGGACGCGCCCGCGCTGGTGACGGCGTGGGATGACTTCGAGGGCGCGCTGGTCTGGCAGCCGTTCATCCCGCTCTTCTGCGTCTTCGGCTTCTGCTGGCAGCGCACGTGGGACCGCCCGTTCGTGCCGGACCTCGAGGCCGTGCCCGCCGCGGAGCGCGAGTACTACGAGCGCCACGGGTGCTTCCAGTTCAACAACCCCGGGCTGAACGACCTCGGCAAGGACGTGCTGTTCGACCTCATCACCCGCGAGACGGGCGCCAAGATGGCTGCCGACATGGACCGCGAGCTGCTGCCCCGCCTCCGCGCGCTCATCACGCGCCTCGCGGACCTCGCCCCCCGCCACGCCGCCTTCGCCGACCTCCACGACCGCGCCCGCGCCTACCTCCACTGGAGCACCACGATGCGCAACGTCTGCGCCTGGTGCGAGAACGTGTACGGCTACCTCGACCCGGCCGGCGACGCCGCCACCCGCGAGGCCTGCACCCGGCGCCTGCAGGCCGCGATCGACCTCGAGCTGGAGAACACCCGCGGCCTGCTCGAACTCCTCGAGGCCGGGCGCACCGAGGTCCTCGCCGTCTCCGGCATCGCCGAGAACACGTTCTTCTACGGGGAGAACCTCGCCGACCACCTCCGCACGAAGCTCCGCCTCACCGCGGCCTACCGGCACCACCCGCCGCGCATCGACCGCGACATCTTCTGGCGGCCCGCCCCCGGCACGCACTGGCCCGAGGGCTGGTCCGCCGCCACCTGATCCCCGCCGCCCTCCCGCCCGTTCCCGCGATGGACACCCTGACCGCTCCCCCGCCCCTGCAGTCCTTCGGCCACGCCCTCGACTCCGGCCCGGGCGAACTCGGGCGCCTGCGCGACTCCCGCGACGCCGCGGACGACTTCCCGGAGCTCCGGCGCCGCTTCGCCGCGGACGGCTACCTCTACCTGCCCGGCTACCTCGACCGCGCGGAGGTGCTGCGGGCCCGCGCCAGCCTGCTGGACCGGCTGGCCGCGGCGGAGGTCCTCGATCCCGCGTATCCGCCCTTCGAGGGCATCTGCCGCCCGGGCGCCGGCTACGTGTTCAAGCCCGAGGTCACCGAGGGCAACCCCGAGGTGCAGCGCCTGCTGTACTCCGGGCGCCTGCTGGACTTCTACCGCCAGTTCTACGGCGAGGAAGTCCGGCACTACGACTACACCTGGCTCCGCGCGGTCGGCCCCGGCAAGGGCACCAACCCGCACTGCGATCTGCCCTACATGGGCCGCGGCACCCACGGCCACATGACCTGCTGGCTGCCCTACGGCGACATCTCCTACGAGCTCGGCGGCCTGATGGTCCTCGAGGGCTCCCACCGGCGGATGGATCTCCTGCAAAACTACGTCTATCGCGACGTCGACGCCTACTGCGAGAACCGCCCCGCCGAGGTGGCCGACGCCCAGGCCGGCCGCTGGACCTTCAGCGGGACGCTCTCCCGCAACCCACCCGTCCTCCGCCGCAAGTTCGGCGGCCGCTGGCTGACCACCGAGTACCAGGCCGGGGACTTCCTCACCTTCGGGATGTTCCTGGTGCACGCCTCGCTCGATAACCGCACCCCCGACCGGCTCCGCCTCTCCAGCGACAGCCGCTACCAGCGCGCCAGCGAGCCCGTCGATGACCGCTGGGTCGGCCCGCGGCCTCCCGGCCACGGCACCGCCGGCAAGCGCGGCCGCGTCTGCTGAAACGGAACCCTCCGCCCAGCGTCCCTTTACCCCGATGACCAAGACCTACCGCGCCGTCCTCGCCGGCACCGGCGGCATCGCCGACGCCCACGTCCGCGCCGTCGACGCCACCCGCGGCCGGGTGGAGCTCGTGGCCGCGATGGACGTGGACGCCGCCCGGCTCCGCGCCTTCGGCGAACGCCACCCCGGCCGCCGCCTCTTCGCCGACTACGCGGAGATGATCCGCGAGACCCGGCCGGACCTCGTGTTCATCGCCACCCCGCCCGCCACCCACGTGCCGATGGCCATCGCCGCGATGGAGGCCGGGGCCCACGTCTGGTGCGAGAAGCCCCTCTGCGGCTCCCTCGCGGAACTCGATGTCCTCGCCGCCGCCGAGGCGCGGACCGGCCGGCAGACCTCCTGCATCTTCCAGATGCGGTTCGCCTCGTCCACCGCCCACCTCCGCGCGCTCGCCGCGGCGGGCCGGCTCGGGCGCCCGCTGGTCGCCGTCTGCAACACCCTCTGGTACCGCGACGCCTCGTACTACGCCGTGCCCTGGCGCGGCACGTGGCGGAGCGAGTTCGGCGGGCCGACGATGGGGCTCGGGATCCACGCGATGGACCACCTCCTGCACCTGCTCGGCCCGTGGGCCGAAGTCCGCGCGACCGCCGCCACGCTGGACCGCGCGATCGAGGTCGAGGACGTTTCCGCCGCGCTGATCACCTTCGCGAACCGGGCCGTGGCCACGGTCACAAACAGCGCCCTCAGCCCGCGCCAGGAGACCTGCATTCGCCTCGACTACCAGCTGGCCACGGTCGAGCTGACCCACCTTTACAGCTACACGAAGGACCACTGGCGCTTCACGCCCGCGCCCCATGCTCCCGCCGACCTTGCGGCCGCTTGGGCGGACTTTCCGCCGGACGTGGGCTCGACCCACGAGGCGCAGCTGGCCGACCTGCTCGCCCACCTCGACGCCGGCACCCGCCCCCACACCGCCCTCGAGGGCGTCCGGCCCACGCTCGAGCTGCTCAGCGCGATCTACAAGTCCGCCTTCACCGGCGAAGTCGTCCGCGCCGGCTCGATTTTGCCGGGCGACCCCTTCCACGCCGCGGTCAACGGCGGCGGTCCCCGCGCGCCGCGCTGACGTCCCCTTCCCCTCCCCGCCGATGTTCCCCGCCCGCCTGTTCGCGCTCGTCCTCCTGCTCGCCGCCCCCGCCGCCGCGCAGGGCACGTATCCCGGCCTCCGCCAGATCCTCAGCGAAGCCGAGTGGAAACGCGCGGGCCTCGACCGCCTCACGCCCGACCAGCTCGGCGTGATCGACGCGGCCCTGATTCGTTTCCAGCTCGCCGAGGCGCGCGGGGCCACCCCCACCCCGGAATCCCTCGAGCCGCCCCCCGGCGTCTCGCCCGCCGAGGCCACGATCCACCGCGCCCGCGCCTGGGACCGCTTCGGCTTGGACCGCCTCCGCGGCGACTGGCGCAGCCATCCGCCGATGAAGGCCAAGGTGACCTCGTGGCAGGGCGCCAACAAGTTCGCGCTCGACCTGGGTCAAGTCTGGGAAGGCTTGGAGTCGATCCCGTGGGATATCCTCGGCCAGGAGATCCTGATCGAGCCGCGGCCGCTCAACGGTTACGCCCTCAAGATCGGCCCCGACTCGATGGCCGTGCGCGTCCGCCGCGTGCGCTGAGCCGACCGATGTTCACCCTCGCCGACGCCGGCCTGCGGGTGGAGGTACTCGACCCCGGGGCGGCGGACGAGCTGCCGCTCCAGGGCCTGCGGTTCTGCCGCGGCGGCTACGTCTGGCAGGTGCGCGACGAGCGGCTGGGCCCGCTGCTCAGCGGCCCCGAGTATCCGGCACCCGCGCCGATCCCGTTCAACGGCCAGGGCCTGCCCGAATCCTTCCGCCACCGCACGCGGGACGGCCGCCCGCTCACGTGGCGCGGCGGGGATGGCCTTGCGCCCGGCATCGGCCGCCTCGGCCTCGATGCCCGCGGCGAACCCACCCTCGTCGCCCCCTGCGCCTGGAGCGTCACCCGCCTGCCGGGACAACTGGTATTCCAAACGCGCGATGAAGGCGCCGGCCTCGCCTACGAGCTGGCGCGACAACTCGAGCTGCGGGAGCGCGTCCTGTTTTCGCGCACGCAGCTGACCAACACCGGCCCGGGGCCGCTCCAGCTGCAATGGTTCGCGCATCCCTTCTGGCCGCTGCGCGACGGCGAGGCGCGCGTGGGCCTGCCTGCCGGCACCCGCCTCGCGGACAACCCCGGTTTCGCGGTCGACACCGCGGGGGAGCTCCGCTTCCGCCGTCCCTTCCGCGCCGCGGAGGACCAGCAGTTCGCGCTGCTCGAGCTGCCGCCGGCCCGGCCGCTCGCGCTCACCCTCGATCACCCCGCGCTGCCCCGCGTGGAGTTCGCCGCCAGCTTCGCGCCCGACGAATGTCCCGTCTGGGCCAACGCCCACACGGTCTCCGTCGAACCCTACCTCACGCTCGACCTTGCCCCCGGCGAGACCCGCCACTGGGAACTCCGCCACGCCTTTCCCGCCCCCTGAAACCTGCCCGCTGATGACCCTGTCCCGCCTCCTGCCCCGGCTCCTCCTCGGTCTCGCCCTCCTCGCCCCGCTGGGCGCTGCGCCCGCCCCCCGGCCGAACGTGATCTACTTCCTCGCCGATGACCTCGGCTGGACGGACGTCGGCTGGCACGGCGGGAACATCGCCACGCCGCACCTCGACCGCCTCGCCGCCGCCGGGGCGCGGCTGGAGCAGTTCTACGTCCTGCCCGTCTGCTCGCCCACCCGCGCCGCCTTCCTCACCGGCCGTTACCCGATCCGCCACGGCCTGCAGATCGGCGTCGTTCGCCCCTGGGCGCAATACGGGCTCCCGCTGAGCGAGACCACCCTCGCGCAGGAGCTCAGCGCCGCCGGTTACCACACCGCCATCGCCGGCAAATGGCACCTCGGCCATTTCCGACCGGAATACCTCCCCACCCGGCGCGGCTTCCAGTCCCAATACGGCCACTACAACGGCGCCCTCGACTACTTCACCCACCAACGCGACGGCGGGCACGACTGGCACCGCAACGATCGGGAAAGCCGCGACGCCGGCTACACCACCGTGCTGGTCGGCGACGAGGCGGTGCGTGTCGTCGAGGCGGCGGATCCGGCGAAACCCTTCTTCCTCTACGTTCCCTTCAACGCCCCGCACACGCCGCTGCAGGCGCCCGAGGAATGTTTACGACGCTACGCGCACGTCGCCGACCCGAAACGCCGCACCTACTCCGCGATGGTCGCTTGCCTCGATGACCAGGTGGGGCGCGTCGTCGCCGCCCTCGCGCGCCGCGGTCTCACCGAGCGCACGCTGATCGCCTTCTCCAGCGACAACGGCGGCCCGATCACGCTCGGCGCCACCAACGGCCCGCTCCGCGCCCAGAAGGGCACCGTGTACGAGGGCGGGGTCCGCGTGCCCGCCTTCGCCACCTGGCCCGGCGTCATCCCCGCCGGCACCGTGGTGCAGGCGCCGCTGCACATCGTGGACTGGTTTCCCACCCTGCGGCGCCTCGCCGGCGTCACCGCGGCGCCGGCCCTGCCCCTCGACGGGCGCGATGCGTGGCCCACGATCACCGCGGGCGCGCCCTCGCCCCACGAGGCCATTTTGCTGAACGCCTATCCCCGCGGCGGCGCGGTGCGGATGGGCGACTGGAAGCTGGTCCGCAACGGCGCGATCGGCGCGAACGACCTGCCCGACACTCCCGCCACGACGGGTAAGAAAAAGGGCGGAAAGAGGGCGGCGCCGGAGGCCGAAACGCTCGAGCTCTTCAACTTGGCGGCGGATCCGGGCGAACGGGAAAACCTCGCCGCCCGCCACCCGGAGATCGTCCAGCGGCTCGCCGCGCGCCTCGAGGCCTTCACGCGCGAGGCCCTGCCGCCGAAGGCGGAGGCGGCTCCCGCCGGCTTCCGGGCGCCCCGCGTCTGGGGCCAGACGGACTGACGCCGCAGGGCACCGTTCAGCGCGGCGCGGCCCCGGGACCGGCCACGAGTTCCGGAACCGGTTCGCCCACCCCCAGCGCCCGTTCCCGCCCTGGCTCATAGAGCCAGCCCAAGCCCGCCGCCAAGCGCGCGGTTCCATCGTGGACCCGCAGCACGGCGGCGTCCCCCAGCGCCAGCACGCGCTCCCCGGGATTGAAGCGCAGATAATTGCGGATCTTGGCGGCGCGAACGCGGAACTCGGCGTCCTTCTCCGGCGAAGGATGGTGCGGATTGATCGCCGCCGGCAGGAGTCCCAGGGCGTCACGTGAGGCGACGTCGGTCGTGGGGAAGTCGTTGGTGGTGCCGATGCGGCGGCCGAGGACGTTGGCGCCCGCACTCGATCCGCCGCAGGGTACCCCGGCGAGGGCGCGCTCCCGGACCAGCTCCAGCTGGCCCGTGCGTTGCAGCTCGGCGAGCAGCACGAACGTCTCGCCGCCCCCGAGGAAGATGCCATCCGCCTCCCGCAGCAGCGCCCGCGCGCCGGCCGCATCGAAACGGTGCAGCGACTGCACGGTCCGCAACCCCAGCTCCCCGAACGCCACCTGCAACCGCGCCTCCATCACGTCCTGTTCGGACGGGTGCGTCGCGTGCAGGACCACCGCCAGCCGCCGGACGGCGCCGAAGTGGGCCCTCAGCACGGCTTGGACCGACTCCGCGAAGCGGTTGCCACGCATCATCGCGCCGCCGGACACCAAAATCGAGGGCCGGGCAGGCGCGGCGGCGCCGCGGGCCGCCACCGTGGCGGCAGCCGCGGCGGCGAGGAAGGCGCGGCGGGGGAGCGGGAACTCAGTTGCCATCGGACTTGGCCTTTCGCTTGCCCCCCTTGCCCGCCTTACCCGCCTTATCGGCCTTCGCGGCGGCGGCGCCGGCGTTGGGCGTCGGCATCGGCGCCTGGATCTCGCGCCGCCACGCGGTCAGGCGGGCGTGCAGCGCCCGGGTCCGTTCGGGCTCGGCGGCGGCGAGATTGCGGGATTCCCCCACGTCGTCGCGCAAGTAGTACAACTCCAGCCGGCCCTCTTCGAGGAACTCCATCAGCTTCCAATCGCCCTCCTGGATCAGGCTGACCGGGGTCGTGCGGTACGTCCCGGCTCCGGCTCCGAGGTAACCCGGGAAGTGCTGGAAGATCGCCGTCCGCGTGAGCTTCGCGCCGGGATCGCGGAGGAGCGGCAGCAGGTTCTCGCCGTCGAGCGGCTGCCCGGCGGGGAGCGGCGCGCCGGCGGCCGCGGCGAGGGTCGGGAGCAGGTCGACGTGGATCGTCGGCACGGAGCGGGTCTGACCCGCCGGAATGCGTCCGGGCCAACGCGCGAGGAACGGCACCCGCGTGCCCCCCTCGTACAGGCTGCCCTTCCCGCTGCGCAGCGGCGCGTTGTCGGTGACGTCCTCCCGCGCCTTCGTGAT
>JAIXQE010000048.1 GCA_027485815.1 Opitutaceae bacterium | reverse complement strand
TTGATCACGCAGCCGGCGAGGCGTGGCGTGGCCTTCACCGCGGCGGTGAACTCGGCCCAGCGCGCCTTATCCACCACGACGTGCGCCCCGCTGATGCGGTCGCCCTCGAGCAGCAGCCGATTCAGCGCGTGCCGTTCGACGTAAGCCGCGGTGCCCGCGAAATCCTCGGCGAGGGCCGCGACCGGGACCGCCACCTCGCGGGCGCGGCCCTCGAGCACGCGGGCGATGACCTCATCGCCGGGGCGCACGCCGAGGACCTCGGCGAGCTTGGCGGAGAGGATGACCCCGTGTTCCGGCAGGCGCAGCTGCCGGGAGCGGGCGTCGATCACGCGGCTCAGCGTACCCTCCGCCGGCAGCCCCTGCAGCAAGACCCGCCGGGTGACGGGGCCGGCGCGGAGTTCGACCGGCACGAAGCGGAAGGGCTCGGCCCAGACGGCGCCGGGCAGGTGGCGGAAGTCAGCGAGGGCGCGCGGGGCCTGGGGTTCCGCGAGGGTGAGGGTGACCGTCTGCCGCTGGATCACGTCCCATTGGAAGTCGATCACGTGGGCGACGCCGTCTCGGAAGGCGTTCGGCACGATCAAAATCCCGGTCGCGAGGGCGAGGGCCAGGCAAGTGAGGGCGCTGCGGCCGGGGCGGCGCTCGAGGTTGCGCAGCGCCATCCGGAGCGGGGTGCCGCACCAGCGGCCGAGGCCGATCCGCTCGACGAGCGAGGGGGCGAAGCTCGCGGGGGCCTCGGGGCGCATCGCCTCCGCCGGGGGCAGGCGGACCGCGCGGCGGACGGCCCCCGCCACGCCGAGGAGGGCGGCGAGGGCGCTGACGATGGCCGCGGCGGCCAGCACCCGCATGTCGACGAGGAACTCGAGCCGCGGGAAGCGGAAGAACAGGTGGTACATGTCCACGAGGGCGCCGCCGAGGGCGATCCCGGCGACGGCCCCGAGGCCCACCCCCACCGACACGATCGCGAGGGCGAAGCGGAGGTAATGCGCGCCCACCTGGCGGTTGCTGAACCCGCAGGCCTTGAGCATCGCGATCTGCTCGCGCTGCAGCGCGACCTGCCGGCTCATCACGGAGTGCGTCATGAACGCGGCCACCCCGAGGAACACCAGCGGGAAGGCGACCGATAGTCCCTGCAGCACCCGCAGTTCGTCGTCGACGCGCCTGTCGGACGGGTGGTCGGCGCGGCCGTGGGCACCGCGGCCGCCATAGGGCGCCAGCACGCGGTCGACGGCCGCGATGACTTCCCGTTCCCGCGCGCCGGGGGCGAGCGTGAGGGCGACGGCGTTGAAGGCGCCGTACATCTGGAAGGCCGTCGCGAGCTCCCGGTAGGGCATCCAGAAGACGCCGTAGGTGCGGTTGTCGGGCAGGGCCGCGCCGGGCGGGGCCTCGAACACGAATTCCGGCGAGAGCACGATGCCGGTGAGGCGGAAGGACTGGCGCGCGCCGTTCAGCACCGCCGCCAGGGAGTCGCCGGGGCGGAGGCCGTGCGCCTCCGCGAACGCCTCGCCCACCGCCAGCTCGCCTGTCGCCACGCCGCCGGCCGGGAGGCGTCCGTGCCGCACGTGCAGGCGGTTGAGTTCCGCCTCGCGGCGTTCGGGGAGGGAGTTGATCAACCCCACGGCCGGTTCCGCCAAGCCCGGCACATCGAGGCTCACCTGGATCGCGATGCTGGTCTGCACCGTCGCGACGCCCGGGATCGCCGCCAGCTCGCCGCGCACCGCGTCGGGCGCCCGCTTGAGCCGGGCGAAGACCTCCGCGAAGCGGTGGGCGCGGTAGTACTCCGTCCGCGTCGTCTCCAGCGAGAGCATCAGCGAGCGGGTCATGATCATCATGGCCAGCCCGCACGACATCACCAGGGCCACGGCGAGCGCCTGCGACTTCACCGCGCGCAGGTCGCGCAGGAGCTTGCGGTCGAGCATTCCCATCGCGGGTGGGGCCCTACCAGGCGAGCGAACGCACGGCGGCGCGGCGTTCGTTGGCCCGCACGCCCACGATCCGGCCGTCGGAGAGCGTGAGGACGCGATCGGCCATCCCGGCGATGACGGCGTTGTGGGTGATGATGACGGTGAGGGTGCCGAGCTCGCGGTTGATGCGCTCGATGGCCTCGAGCACGGTCATCCCCGTGCGGAGGTCGAGGGCGCCGGTGGGCTCGTCGCAGAGGAGGACCGCGGGCCGCTTGGCGATGGCGCGGGCGATGGCGACGCGCTGCTGCTCGCCGCCGGAGAGTTGGGCGGGGAAGTGGTCCATCCGGTCGCCGAGGCCCACCAGCGCAAGGGCCTCCTCGGGGCGCATCGGGTCGACGCAGATCTCGGTGATGAGGGCGACGTTTTCGCGGGCGGTGAGGCTCGGGATCAGGTTGTAGGACTGGAAGACGAAGCCGACGGCGGTGCGGCGGAAGCGGGTGAGGGCCGCCTCGTCGCAGCGGCTGAGATCCTCGCCCCGGTAGGCGAGCGTCCCGGAGCTCGGCTGGTCGAGGCCGCCCAACTGGTTGAGCAGCGTCGACTTGCCGCTGCCGGAGGCGCCGAGGAGCACAACCAGTTCCCCGGCGTGGAGGTCGAGGTCGATGCCGGCGAGGGCGCGGACCTCCGCGGTGCCGTCCCCGTAGACCCGGGTGAGGCCCCGGGCCACGAAGACCGCCGGTTGGCCGGGAGGCGCGGGGGGGGGAAGGGCGGCGGGTGGCATCGGCAGCGGGTCGTCAGGGAACCCGCGTTGCCCGGGACCCGCAACCGGCAAAGCGTGCGGCGCGCTGCGGGTGGGCGCGGCGCGGGATCCAGCCGAACTCATCCAATTGGCGGGTGAGCAGCGGGGCATCCCATTCAGCGGCAGG
>JAIXQE010000025.1 GCA_027485815.1 Opitutaceae bacterium | reverse complement strand
GGTTCCAGGTGAACACGCAGACGCTCGAGGGGGAGAAGCTGCTGCCGGAGCTGTTCCGCGAGCACGGGTACGTCACCTTCGGCACTGGCAAGTGGCACAACGGCCAGCCCTCGTGGCTGCGCGCCTTCGCCAGAGGCGAGGCGGTGATGTTCGGCGGGATGTCGGATCATGAAAAGGTCCCGGTCCGCGACCTCGGCCCCGACGGGAAGCTCACCGAGGTGCGCACCGGGGCGAAGTATTCGAGCGAGCTCTTCGCGGACGCCGCGCTGCGGTTCCTCGAGTCCCACGACGGCTCGCGGCCGTTCTTCCTCTACGCCGCGTTCACCGCGCCGCACGACCCGCGCCAGCCCGGCCCCGGTTTCCCCGCCGATTACGCGAACCGCCCGCCGCTCCCGCCCGACTTCCTGCCGCAGCTGCCCTTCGACAACGGCGCGATGAACGGCGGCCGCGACGAGAACCTCGGGGCCTGGCCCCGCACCGAGGCAATGATCCGCGACCAGCTGGCCGAGTACTACGCGATGATGGCGCACCTCGACGCCCAGATCGGACGGCTGTTCGCGGCGCTGGAGCGCACCGGCCGCGTGAAGGACACCCTCATCGTGTACGCGGCCGACAACGGCCTCGCCCTCGGCAGCCACGGCCTGCTCGGCAAGCAGAACGTCTTCGAGCACAGCATGCGCGTGCCGCTGATCCTCTCCGGGCCCGGCATCCCGCGCGGCGGCGAATCGCGCGCCTTCACGTACCTCTTCGACCTCTTCCCGACCCTCTGCGACGTCGCCGGTATCCCCGCCCCGGCCGGCCTCTCCGGGTTTAGCCTGCGTCCGATCTGGGAAGGCCGCCGCGAGCGCGTGCGCGACTCCGTGTTCCTGCCCTACCTGGAGGTCCAGCGGGCGGTCCGCGACGGGCGCTGGAAGCTCATCTGCTACCCGAAGCTCGGGTTCAGCCAGCTCTTCGACCTGCAGGCGGATCCGCACGAGACGCGGAGCGTGTTCGATGATCCCGCCCACGCCGCGCACGTCACGCGCCTCCGCGGGCTGATGCGCGAGTGGCAGGCCCGCGTCGGCGACAAGGTGGTCCTGCCTGAGGGCCAGCGCCTCCCGCCCGCGATCGACCTCACCGGCAAGCCCCGCAAGACCGACCAGTGGCAGCCCGAGTGGATCGTGAAGAAGTATTTCTGAGCCCCTCGACAGGCTCGGGTCAGGCCCCCTGACGGGCTGGCACGCGCCTTGCGGTCGATGTGGCCGCGGCTGCAGCCGCGGAAAAGGCCGAACCCCAATCATGCCGGAGGCAATTCCGGCCGGGGCGCGCGCTGGTTTCGTCCCGATCCGCGGCAACTGCCGCGGCCACATCGCCCGGTTCACATCCCCTCGCTCAGGCCAGCGCCGGATAATCGGTGTAACCCTGGGGGCCCGGGCTGTAGAAGGTCGCGGGGTCCGGGTCGGCGAGGGGCGCGCCCACGGCCAGCCGCGCAGGGAGATCCGGGTTGCTGATGAACGCCCGGCCGAATGCCACCGCGGCATAGGTGCCCGCGGTGATCGCCGCGGCCGCCTCCTCCGCCCCGTAACCCATGTTGCCCACCAGCGCCCCGCGGAACGCCGCCCGCGCCGGGGTGACCACGTCACCGTGATGCTGCCCGGTGAAGTCTGCCCGCATCAGGTGCAGGTACGCGATCCCCCGCCGGTCCAGCTCCGCCGCCACGTGGCGCGTCACGCCCACCGGATCGCTGTCCGACATCCCGTTGAAACCGTTGAGCGGCGAGATCCGCACGCCCACGCGGTCCGCGCCCCAGACCATCGCGGCGGCGTCCACCACCTCGAGCAGCAGCCGGGCGCGATTCGCCACGGGACCGCCGTAGGGCCCCGTCCGGCGGTTGCTGCCGTCGCGCAGGAACTGGTCGAGGAGGTAACCGTTGGCCCCGTGCACCTCGACGCCGTCAAAACCGGCGGCGAGGGCGTTCGCCGCGGCCTGCCGGAAGCCGGCCACGATGCCGGGCAACTCGTCGTCGCGGAGCTCGCGTGGCACCTCGTAGGCCTTTTTGCCCGCCGGGGTGTGGATCTCATCGTTGGTGATGGCGAGGGGGCTCGGGGCGACGGGTTGCGCGCCGCCGTTGAGGAGCGAATGGCAGGCGCGGCCGCCGTGCCAGAGCTGGAGCACGATGCGGCCGCCGCGGGCGTGCACGGCCGAGGTCACCGCGCGCCAGCCGGCGACCTGCTCCGGGGAATGGATGCCCGGCTCGCGCCCGCCGAACGCCGCATGGCCGGCGATCGCCATCGTCGCCTCCGCGATCAGCAGGCCCGCGCCCGCGCGCTGGGCGTAGTACTCCGCCATCAGCGGCGTCGGCACGTGCCGCTCGTCGGCGCGGCAACGGGTCAGCGGGGCCATCAGGACCCGGTTCGGCAGCTGGAGCCCGCCGAGGCGGACGGGAGTGAAAAGCGCGGCGTGATGCATAAGGGGGCGACGCTGCACCCTCTCCGCGCCGATGCAACCCGCGGCGTCAGCGGTAGTCGGCGCCGGTGCGGCTGCGCAGGATCGACTCCTGCGCGGCCCGCAGCGCGCGCGCGAGGCGCTCGGCCTCCGCGGGGTGGCTGGCGCTCACGTCCGTCTTCTCCGCCGGGTCCGCCGCGAGGTCGAAGAGCTCCGTCCGTCCCGCTGCGGAGCCGTCGACGACCAGCTTGAACCGGTCCTCGACCAGGGCCCGCTCCCCGGCGAAGTCCTCCGCGGTTACCTCGGTCTGGATCACGTTCTGGAAGTTGCGGGTCGCCGTGCCGTCGGGGCCGAGCTTCACCAGCGGGGTGGTCCCGCGCTGCAGTTCCGGATCGAGGTAGGGTTTGGCCCGGGCCGCGGCGCCGCCGCGGGCGCGCGCGTTCCAGAAGACGAGCGGGGCGGGCCGCGCCGGGGTCGCGCCGGTGAACAGCGGGACGAGGCTCGTGCCGTCGAGCGGCCGCGCCGGCAGGGCCACGCCGGCCAGGGCGCACAAGGTCGGCAGGATGTCGTTGGTCACGGCCGGGGCGTTCGTGGCGCGGGCCGCGCGGAGGCGGGCGGGCCATTCGATCACGCCGGGCACGCGGATGCCGCCCTCGTACACGCTGCCCTTCCAGCCGCGGAACGGGACCGTCGCGACCGCCTCCTGCGGGGTGCCGTTGTCGCCGCAGTACCACAGCAGGGTGTCGTCGGCCAAACCCCGGCGGCGCAGGTGGGCGCGGAGCTGGCCGATCGAGCGGTCCATCGCCGAGATCTCCGCGAAGCGCTCGCGCAGCACGTCGCGCTGGAGGCGGTCGACGTTCTTGCCGGTGCGGTTGGAGGTGACGCGCACCTTGCGCTGGCCGACGTCGGCGGGGAGGTCGTCGTAGAGGGCGAGGTCCTCGGGCTTCGCCTGGTAGGGCTCGTGCGGGGATCCGAACCAGACGACGGCGAGGAAGGGTTGGCCGGCGGCCTTGGCGCGGTCGATGAAGCGGATGGCCTCGGCGATCACGATCTCGGAGCTCTCGCCGACGATGCGCTCGGGCGGGCCGCCGTTGCGCGAGAGGTGCGGGTCGAGCTCGAAGAAGTTGTCGTGCGAGACCCAGGTGTCGAAGCCCATCCGGCCCGGGTTGACCGGCGAGGCGGCCTTGACGGCGCCGAGGTGCCACTTGCCGAAGTGCCCGGTGGCGTAACCCGCGCCGCGGAGCAGGTGGGCGACGGTGATTTCCTCGGGGCGGAGGGACCAGCCCGGCGCGTAGATCCCGTAGCGGTTGTGGTTGCGGCCGGTCATCACCGTGCCGCGGGTGGGGGAGCAGCTTGCCCCGCCGGAGTAGAAACGGTCGAGGCGGAGGCCGGTGCGCGCCATCTCGTCGAGCACGGGCGTCTTGAGGTGCGGGTGGCCGTTGTAGCCGGTCTCGTCCCAGCCGTGGTCATCGCCCATCAGGAGGACGACGTTGGGCCGGGGCGCGGCGGCGGCGGACGCGAGCGCGGGCAGCGCGAGGAGCAACAGGACGGCGAGCGGGCGGGGGAGGCGCGGGATCATCGGGGTGGGGCGGACGCTGGCGCCCGGGCCGGGTCGAGACAAGGGCGGAGCCCGGGGCGGGTGGGGAAAAGGCTCGTCGCGGGCCGGCTGCCCGCCTGAGCCTGCGCCCGATGCAGGCGCACCCGCTCGAGATCAACCCCGTGGAGGATACCCCCGTGCTCGCCGTCCTGGCGGTGCGGGGCCGGCTGGACACCGTGGGGTCGCGCGCGCTGGCGGCGGCGGTGGAGTCGCGGACGGCCGCCCCGGAGTGCCGCGTGGTGGTCCTGGACTTCGCCGGCACCACGTACCTGAGCAGCGCCGCGCTCCGCGTGCTCACCGGCGCCTTGCGCGTGCTGCAGGGCCGCGGGGGTGCGCTGCTGCTGTGCTCCGTGCAGGAGTATTGCCGGGGCGTGATCGAGATCGCGGGCCTCGCGCCGCACCTGCCGGCGTTCGCGGATCTCCCCGCGGCCCGCGCTGACGCCGGGCGCCGGCTGGCCGCCGCCGCGGCGGTCGCCGGTTGGGCGGGACTGGAGCGTTGGGAAACCCCGGGGGCCAAGTTCACCGCCGTGCCCGGCCCCGGCGGCACCCGCGGGGTCGTCGAGATCCTCGGCCACGTGCAGCACATCCTGCACGCCTCGCTCGACGAGGCGGACGTCGTCTCGCGCCGGTTCGACGAGACCGAGTACTCCATCGGCTGTGGCGCCCTCGGGGACGAGTTGGAGGATTATTTCCCGATCATGGGGGAGATGATCACGATCGGCGGCACGATGGTCTGGCTGCCGACCGACGGCGGCGACACGCCCGATTTCCTGATTCCGCGCCGCGCGTCGCGGGCGGTCACGATCCGCACCGGCTTCAACGCGGCCCTGCAGGGCGGCTTCGACGAGTGCCTGTTGGTGGAGGCCCGCGACCCGGAGGGCCTGCGCATCGACCAGCTGTACCGGCAGGTCTTCGACGTCGCGCGCGCGCGCCGGCCCGACTACCGTGGCGTCGTCGGCCTCGCCGGCCGTGCCGAGTTCACCGCCGTGCTTGGGGCGGGCATCCGCCGCTCCCCGATCCGCCGGTTCCAGCCGGCGAACGGCCAGACCATTCTGCACGCCGACAACCTCGCGGACTGGTTCTCGGGCGACCGCGAGCCCCGGCTGTGCGGCGTCACCGGGCTGCTCTGCGGCGTCGGCGTCGACCTGCAGGCCGACCTCTCGGCCTTCGACCCCGCGGCGGTGGACCGCGCCTTCTACCGCCATCCGGACAACACCGCGGGCAAGCCGCACCTGCTGCACAACCACGCGGTGTTCTTCTCGCCCCAGCCGTGGAACGAGCGCCCGGCCGACCTCGCGGCCGAGGTGGCGCGCGTGGTCGAGCAGGGCGATTTCCGGGACATGCGGCACCTGCTGGACCAGAGCCGCGTGTCGCGGGCGTTCCTCGGCATCAGTTACACCCAGGAAATCCGCGGGGCCTGACGGGGGACGATGTGGCCGCGGCAGCTGCCGCGGATCGGGGACGCGGCCTCAGGCGAAGTTGATGTTGTTGGCCAACCCTTGGTCTCCTGCGTTGGCGAGCAGGGCGAGGACGTGGCTCATTTCCGCGATGCGGGTGCGTCGGCGGTTGAGGATGATCAATCCGGGATAGGCTTCCGTCGCGGCGGCGAGCGCAAGGAAGTGCTGGCGATTACAGGTGATGAGAATCCGGCGTTCGGCGCACGCGCTGGCCCACACCCGTTCGTCGGGAGTTTCGACTGGCAGGGCCTCGCTCAGGCGAACGGTGTCATGGCCGCGCGCTCGGAGCAGCAGCGCGAGATCAGCCGGGACGTCGTGGTCGAGAAAGAACCTCACTGCGGAGCGCAGTTCATCTGCTCGGCCACCAGGCCATCGATTTCAGGGCGATGATCCTCGTAGTAGGCCAGACACTCGTAAACCTGCGAACGCTTCAGCTCGGGAAAACACCGGGGGATGATCGTGTCCACGGTCTCGCCGTTTTGCAGCAGGCCGATCACGTCGTGCACGCCGATGCGGGTCCCCGCGATGATCGTGCGCCCGGCACAGACGCCGGGGAGAGTCGTCAAATAGCGGTACGAGAGGGCGGGCATGCGGCGGAGGATGGGTTCTTCGGCCGCAACGGCAAGTCCGCGAGGCCTCCCCCGTTAGCGAGGCTGCCCCTAATCGCGGCAGCCGCGGCAGCTGCCGCGGATCGGGGACGCGGCGCCGCTGCAGGTCGGCGAGGAATGGCCTCCGGCGGGACGGGACGTTCGTCCGGAATCCGCGGCTGCAGCCGCGGCCACAACGCAGCCGCGCGCCACCGCGAGCCGCCTTACTCCGCGCGGGGCGCGGGGGGCGGGCCGCGGAGGGCACGGGGCTGGTTCGTCGCCGGCCGGCTCTCGCCGCGCAGGGAAGCCAGGTACTCGACCACGTCGCGCAGCTCCGCGGGGGAGAGCAGGGTCGCGTAGACCTCCGGCATCCCGGACGGGGCGCCGTCGCGGCGCGTGATGTCGGCCTTGGCCACCGGCACCAGCTGGTTCTCCGGATTGCGCAACGTCAGGGTCGTCTCGGTTTCAGCGGCGACGATGCCGGCCGCGGTGCCGCCGGAGCGCAGGGTGACGACCACGGTGTCGTACCCGGCGGAGATCTTCGCGTTGGGCTTGATGATGGACTCAAGGAGTTCGCGGCGGGAGGCGCGGGCGCCGAGGCCGGCGAGGTTCGGGCCGGCGTCACCCCCCTCGCCGCCCGCGCGGTGGCAGCGGATGCAGGCCAGCACGGGCTGGTTCTCAAACACCCGGCGGCCGCGCTCGGCGTCGCCGCCCGCGAGGCTGGCGTGAAACGCGGCGAGTGGGTCCGGATCGGCGGCGAGGCGGGCGGTGCGTTCGGCGAGGAGCGCCTTCACCGCGGGCCCAGTGCGGCGCTCGGCGGCGTTCAGCAGCTCCAGCTCCGCCTCGGGCGCGACCTTGCCGGCCGCAAGGGCGCGTAACTGCGCGGCGATCAGGTCATCGGCGGCGGCTTGGCGGGATTGGCCGAGGCTGCGGAAGGCGGCCTTCTGCTCGGCCGGCGTGCCGCGCTCCACCAACGCGGTGAGGACCGGCACGGCCGTCTCCGGCGCGAGGCGGGTGGCGAGTGGCAGGGCGGCGAGGCGCAGCGCCGGGTCCCGGGACTCACCGGCGGCGCGCACGGCCTCGGCGAGGCGCGGATCCTGGCGGCGGTCGAGGAGCTGCAGGGCTGCGACCCGGCTGGCGGCGGGGCGGGCCTCGTCGCGCAGGAGCGCGAGCAGCGTCTCGGTGGCGCCCTCGAGCTCGAGGGCCTGCAGGGCCTCGAGGGCGGCCGTCAGCACCTCCGCCGGGGTGCCGGGGGCGAACAGGCGGGGAACGACCGGAGCGAGGGCCTGCGTCGCGACGTTGCGGTCGCGGGTAGGCGAGGCCGTCGGGCGGTACACGCCGACGAGCCGGTCGCGCTGGAGGGGCTTGGGCCACTGGGCGAGCTGGGCGAGGGCCTCGGCGCGGGCCCGGGGCGGAGCGTCGGCCCGCGCGGCGTAGGCGGCGAGCGCGTTGGCGTTGGCCGGGTGGCCGAGCCGGAAATGGGCGTTGAGCGCCCGGAAGAGCACGGGCTCGTCGCGCGTCGCGGTGTCCAGCATCGCCGCGAGAGCGACGTAACCCTCGGCGATCGGCACGTCGTTGATGGCGATCGCCGCCTCGCGGACGAGGGCGGGGTCGGCGTCCTGGAGGACCGCGACCACTTCCGGCCGACCCAGGCGCCGCAAGGCAAGCAGGGCGCCGAGCCGGATGGCGGGGGAGGCGTCGTGGGTGGCGGTGCGGAGGGCGGCGAGGTTGGCGCCGCCGGTGAGGCCCATCACGAGGGCATGGCGCAGGGCGGCGTCGGCGTCATGGTTCCGCTCCAGGGCGGCGAACAGGTCGCCTGCGGCGGGGGCGTGCCGGAGCTTGCCGAGGCCCTGGGCCGCGAAGTAGCGGACGCGCGCGGGCTCGGCATCGAGCGCCTCGAGGAAGAGCCCGGCGTCGGCGGCTTGGCGTGCGTCACCCAGCACGCGCAGCGCCTGGGCCCGCAGTTCGGCGTGGCCCGGATCCGCGTGCTGCGCGTGGTGGCGGACCGCCGCGAGGGCCGTGGGTTGGCGGGCGCCGATCTGGCCGAGGCCCCAGAGGGCGTGCCGGCGGGGCGTTTCCGGGAGGCTTGCGTCTCCGAGGACGGCCTCGAAGGGCGCGGGGTCGCCGCGGCCGGCCAGCTCGAACTGGGCCTCGAGCCGCACGCGCCAGTCCGCGTGGCCGAGCAGGCGCGCGAGTTCCGCGGCCGGGCGGCGGGTCCAGTCGCCGCCGATCAAGGCTTGCGTCTCCCGCACGAGGGGATCCTGGGCGTGCTTGGGGTCGGCGATGGCGTAGATGCGGCCGCGGCGCGACTTGGGCCAGCCGTCGGCCCAGTCGGCGGTGTAAAGGCGGCCGTCGGGGCCGAACTTCACGTCGGTCGGCAGGGCCGAGCGCAGGAACGGCTGCGCGGTGGCGACCGTGTACGACGCGCCGCGCGGCTTGAGGGTGTAGGTGTGGATGCCGCTGCTGGCGACCGCGCCCTTGAAGTGGGTGATGAAGAAGTGGCCGCGGTAGGCGGGGTTCAGGCCGGTGCCGGGGTAGTACTCGAGGCCCGAGGGGCCGTCCTCGAGGTTGAAGAGCGGCGGGACCAGGTACGCCGGCTGGCCCTCGTGGCGCGGGTGCCAGAGGCGCTCGAGGTTCCACGGGCCGGCCTTGCCCAGCGGGGCGAACTGGTAGCCCACGCGCCAGCCGCTGTCCCCGCCCTCGAGCACGTGGACGAAGCGCTCCTCGTCCCCCTGGTCGCAGTCGTTGTCGCCGGTGAAGAGGTCGCCCAGCTCGTTGAACACGAGCGATTGGGGGTTGCGGAGGCCGGTGGCGAACAGCTCGAGCTGGGAGCCGTCGGGCCAGCAGCGGAAGATCGCGCCCTCGTCGGGCACGGACAGGACCTTGCCCTCGCGGGTGCGGACGGTGGCGCCGCGGTCGCCGTTGCTGAAGTAGAGGCGGCCGTCGGGGCCGAAGATGAGGCCGTGGAGGTCGTGGCCGGTGAAGTTGAAGCGCACGCCATAGCCGCGGCTGAGCTCGGTGCGCGTCTCCGCACGGTCCGCGCCGGTGAACTTCCAGAGGCTGGGGATGTTGGTGAAATAGACCTCGCCGCGGCGCGCGAGCACGCCGGAGGCGATGCCGTCGAGCGGGTGGTTGAAGCCGTCGGCGTAGATGCTGCTGCGGTCCGCCACGCCGTCGCCGTCGGTGTCGGCGAGCAGGCGGATGACCTCGCCCTCCTGCCCGAGCTCGCGTTCCCCGGCCTCGCCGAAGGCGCGGCGGATCAGGGCGGTGCGGTCCTCGATCGTGCGGCAGGCGAGGTCGTCCTCGAGGATCCCCATGTAGTCGCGGATATCGAGGACGCTGGTGCGGTAGCGGTAGGTTTCCGTGACGAAGATGCGGCCGCGCTCGTCGAAGTTGAAGGCCACGGGGTTGGCGAGCATCGGCTCGGCGGCCCAGAGCTTCGCCTCCAGGCCCGGGGGCAACTGCATCCGCGCGAGCGCCTGGGTGCCTTCATCGGAGGCGGCCGCGATCTCGGGCTGGGCCTGGCGGGTGCCCGGGTTGCGCAGCCCGGCGGGCGCGGGCGAGCGGCGCCCCTTGCCCTCGGGGGCCGCGGCGGTGGCGGCGGCCGGGAACGAGGCGAGGCAGGCGAGGGCGAGGACGAGGCGGGGCAGGACGGACGGGGTCATTGACGGAGGACGGAGG
>JAIXQE010000094.1 GCA_027485815.1 Opitutaceae bacterium | reverse complement strand
GCCTGGTCGAGCCAGTGGCGGCCCCAGCGCTCCCCGAAATGCGGCGAGGCAAGGAGGCGGTCGACCAGCCGCTCAAGGGCGCCGGGAGCACGGTCCGCGAGGAAGGTTTCCACCTCCGCGGGCGTGGGCGGCAGGCCCAGGAGGTCGAGGTGCAGCCGGCGGACCAGGGTCCGTGCGTCGGCCGCGGGCGCGGGCGCGATCCCCTCGCGCGCCAGCCGGTCGCGGACGAGCCGGTCCACGGGATGCGGGGTGCCCGCGACTTCCGGCAGGGCGGCGCGGACCGCGGGTTGGAACGACCAGTGCGCGGGCTGCGGCGCGCCCTCGGCGATCCAGCGGCGGAGGAGGTCCACCTGGGCGGGGGCGAGCGGCTTCTTCGCCTCCGGGGGCGGCATGACCTCGTCGGCGTGCGGGGACACGATGCGCTGGAGCAGCTCACTGCCGTTCGGATCGCCGGGCACCACGGCGATCGCCCCGCTCTTGGTGTCCCCGCGGGCCGCGGCCGCGAGGTCGAGGCGGAGGCCTCCCTTGCGGGAGGCGTCATCGGGCCCGTGGCAATGGAAGCAGTAGCTCGAGAGGATCGGGCGGATGTCGCGGTCGTAGTCCACCGGCGTCGCGGCCGCGACGGTCGCGAGGAGCGTCGCGGCAAGGGCAGCGGCGGGGAGGCCGGGGCGGGGTGGGCGCATGCGCATTCCGGGAGGGGTCCGGGGGGGGAATTAGGACGATCGAGGGCGCCAAGTCCAGCGCGGCGGCGGCTTTGAGCTGGCGGCCGGCGACGGGCGCGGCTGGGGTGCGGGGATGCGCGCGATCCGCATCCACGAGCAAGGCGGCCCCGAGAAACTGGTCCTCGACGACCTCCCGCTCCCGGCCCCGGGCGAGGGCGAGGTGCGCCTCCGCGTCGAGGCGGCCGGCCTCAACTTCATCGACACCTACAAGCGTTCCGGCCTGTACCCGGTCCCCTTGCCCCACACCGTGGGTCAGGAGGCCGCGGGCGTGGTCACGGCGGTCGGGCCGGGCGTCACCGAGTTCCGGCCGGGCGACCGGGTCGCCAGCGCGTCCGTCGCGGGGGCGTGCGCGGACGAGGCCCTGGCCCCGGCGGCTCAGGTCGTGCCCGTGCCCGCGGGCGTGACCTCCGCGCAGGCCGCGGCCGTGCTGTTGCAGGGGCTGACGGCGCATTACCTGACCACGGACACCTGGCCCCTGCGGGCCGGGGAAACGGCGTTGGTGCACGCGGCGGCGGGCGGGGTGGGGTTGCTCCTGGTGCAACTGGCGAAGCGGCGCGGAGCGCGGGTGTTCGCCACCGCGGGCGACGACGCGAAGGCGGAATTGGCGCGGGAGGCGGGCGCGGACGCCGTGTGCGTGTACGCGCGCGAGGACTTCGCCGCGGCGGCGCGGGCGTTCACGGGGGGCCGCGGCGTCGACGTGGTCTACGACGGCGTCGGGCGCGCCACCTGGGAGGGCTCGCTGGCGAGCCTGCGTCCCCGCGGCCTGCTGGCCTCCTTCGGCAACGCCAGCGGTCCCGTGCCGCCCGTGGCGCCGCTCGTGCTCTCGCAGCGCGGTTCCCTGTTCCTCACCCGGCCGACGCTCGCGCACTACGTCGCGACGCCCGCTGAGCTGCGCGCGCGGGCCGCGGATCTGTTCGCGTGGCTGGCCGACGGCTCGTTGCGGGTGCGGATCGGGGCGACCTTCCCGCTCGCGGCCACGGCCGACGCGCACCGGGCGCTCGAGGCCCGGGCGACCACCGGCAAAGTCCTGCTCCTGCCCTGAGCCAAACGGGCGCGAGCCCCGTTGGCGACGGGCTGCCTCAGCCCGCCCCGCAGGCGGTGCGCACCGCGGCCACCATCCGTCGCTGGTGTTCCTCGACGCCCGCCATGATGCGCCGCGCCTGCGCCCGGGCCGCGGCCGGATCGCGCACGATGCCCTCGAGGCGCGACCAGAGTTGCGCCCCGCTGGTCTCGTCGACCTCGAAGAACCAGTCCTGCGCCCCGATGTCCCGGTACATCTGGCCCTTGCAGGTGTCGGTCGGCTGCCGGACGTAGAACGTCGGCGTGCCCTGGTGCAGGGCGATGAGGGGGGAATGGCATTCCACGCTGACCACGCACTGGGCCTGGGCGTAGATCGAGGCGGCCTCGTCCGGCAGCCAGTAGGTGTCGCGCCAGACCACGTTCTTTTTCACCTCGGCCGGCAGCGGGTTCACCAGGACGTCGCGCCCCATTTCCACCTGATAGGTCATCTCGGCGCAGACCATCACCTTGTTCCCGGTCGCCTTGACGTAGGCGACGATGAGGTCGCGGAGCTTCGCGTGGTCGCGTTCCGTGGTGCGGTCGTTGATGGCGTCCTTGGCCTCGTCCTCCTTCGTCCGCGGGGTGTTGCGGATCTGGTAGTAGGGCGTGTAGCGCAGGCGCGGGATGACGCAGATGAACTTGCCGGCCTCGAGGCCGCGCTCGCGCAGCCAGGTGAGGCCGCGGGCGTCGTCGCTGAGGGGCATGCCGAGCTGGGCATCGGGGCCGAACTCGAGCACGGGCGTCTTCACCCCTTGGGCCCGCAGGTAGTCGCGCGAGATCGTGTCGCGGCAGAAGAAGAACGCCGACTGGTCCATGATGAACCGCAGATCGGCGTTCAGATGCGTCGCGGGCAGCTTCATCGCCCGCTCGCGGAGGCTGGCGAGGGTGCCACCTTCGGGGTCGCGGCCAGCGCCGAAGCCCGAGATCGGGTCGGTGCTGACCCCAAAGACGCCGACGGGCTTGCCGGTGGCCTTGCGGAAGGCGACCGCGTGATTGCTGGCCGGAAAGCCGGAGCCGGAGCCGCTCAGGTAGAGGTCCGCCTCGGCCCAGGCCTGCGTCAGCGCCGGCGTGGTGGGGCGATTGTCGGCGCCGAGGCTGCCCTCGACGATCCGCAGCTGCGGGTAGGCCTGGGTGAGGAAGTTGCGGGAGCCGTGGCCGAGGTTGCCGGGCCAGAGAGTCACCTCGACCTCGGGGAAGTGACGATAGAGCAGCGAAAGGGCGCCGGGCGTGTGTCCGATGTCGCCGATGTTGACGCTCTGCCACGAGCTGCGGAGCAGGATGCGCGGGGGCCGGCCGGCCTTGGTCGCCGCGGCGAAGGTCCGCGGACCGAGGGCGGCGGAGGCGAGGGCGGTGGCGGCGGTGTGATGGAGGAAGCGGCGGCGGTTCATGGGGATCAAAGGGGGTTCAGGTGCGGGCCATCGCCTGGTCCAGCCAGGAACCGACGTCGGCCACGTAGACGGCGCGGGTGTCGGCATGCACGCCATTGAAGACGAGGAGGCGGCCGGTGGCGTCCCAGACCGGGTGCTGGTCGATGCGGAACTCCGTCGTGAGCCGCGCGCTGTCGCTGCGCCGGGCAGGCACCCACGCGAGCGCGACTTCGCTCTGGTCGCGCAGGTCAATCAGGCGCAGCGGCACCGTGCCATCCGGGCGCGCGAGCGGCTCGTGGGTGTAGGCGTCGGTCACGACGAACGGCAGGGTCGGGTGGCGAGAGGGATGGCCGGAGCCGATGGGGTGGATCGAGCTCCGGGTGCTGCCGTCGTAGCGCACCTGCACGAGATCCAGGTCCTTGGTCCCGTCGCGGACGTTGAGGTTGATGGTCAGGTGTTCCCCGTCCGGCGCCCACATCGGGTGGTGTCCGCCGCGGGCATACTGCGCGGGCGTGACCGCGAGGCGGATGTCGGAGCCATCGCCCCGCATGGTGACCAAGGTAAGGCGCCGCGGTCCTCCCTTGGGCTCGGCCGGATCGTGCCAGCGCAGGAAGGTCATCAGGCGCGTACCCTGCCGGTTCCAGCGCACTTGGAAGCAGTAGAACTCACAACGCTCCGCGTGGGGGATCTCCAACCGCGGCACCGCCCGCGTGCAGATGTCCCGGATCGACGCGATCAGGCGAGTCCTCCCGGTCGCCAGATCGGTGACGAAGATGCCGTCGTCGTCGACCGGACCGAGGTTCCGCCGGGCGTGCCCGTCGGGCACGACGACCCCGTAGCCGACCTGAATCCGGCGGGACGAAAGCAGGTTGTAGGAGGTGAGCTGGGTTCCGTCGGGTGAGACCGTAAAGACGGCGCCGGCCAGCCGCCGGGACCTCCCGGTGAGGGGATCAAGCTGCACCGCGAACGGGGTCCAGGCGGCCGGATCGACGTCGTTGAAGTACAGCTCGTGGTCGGTGCGGCCCCACTGCACGTTGGCCCCCAGCTGAACCTCCCAGCCCCGCGAGGTGGCGACCACGCGTTCCTCCCCCGTGTGCAGGTCGACCACCACGACCTCGCCCGCCTCGCCCGGCTGCGGCGTCCGGGTCTCCTGGGGCAGGCGGAACAGGCCCGCATAACGGCCGGAAGGGCTCAGCGGCGACGTGTCAAAGAAGCGGTGGATCGTCCGCCCGGTCGCGATGCGGACGACCGGCACCCGGGCTTCCAGGCCTGGATCCCGGGGGAAACGCCGGAACCACGGCGGGGACCCGGGGGCGTCCGTCGCGGCCCGGATCACTCCGGGATGGAGCGCGGCCGCGGCGGAGAGCCGGAGGAAGTCGCGTCGGGAAGGCCCGGCAGCAGGGCCTCGGGAAGGGATTCCGGGTACGGCAGGGGTGATCATCCGGCTTTCTTCAAAGCGTCGCCTTGAAGCCGACGTACCAGGTGGCGCCGTAATTGATGCGGCCGCGGATGATCCGGTCGGCCGGGGTCGAGGGGCCGTAGGTCACGGTGTCCTCGTTGGCCGAATTGACGTTCCGGCCGGAGACGTAAAACGCGTAGCGCCGCGTGAAGCGGTACTCCGCGGCCACGTCGGCGATGGCCCGCGCCTGGAGGTAGGTGATCGTGTTAGGCTCGGTGCCGGCGTTGGTCACGCGGCCCTGCTCGATGCGCCCGCGATGGTTCACGGCGAGGCGGAGCGTCAGGCGCTCGCGGTTGAAGGACACGCCCCAGTTGAAGGTCTTGCGCACGAAGCCGGTGAAGCTCGCCTGCTGGCTGCCCTGGGTGCGTTGCAGCGTGAGGTTTCCGAACACCGTCAGTCCCCGCGCCCACGGGGGCAGGAAATTGAGGTTCTGGCGGTAATCGAACTCCGTGCCGGTCACGCGGGCCGCACCCACGTTCCGGGTCGTGCTCACGAAGTAGCCGAGCGCCTCGCCGTACGTGTCTGGATCGACCCCGTAGGGCCCGAGGATGTCGTTCGTGGCCGGGGACAGCGTGGTGCCCCAGAAGTCCGTGATGTCGCGGCGGTAACTCCGCACGGAGACCACGCCGGTCGACGGCTCGTGGAAGTAGTATTCGAGCGCCAGACCGTAGCTGTCCGCGAACCATGGCTGCAGGCCCGGGTTGGTGGCGGTGATGGTGCGGTTGGTCGATTCCGTGTCCGGGAGGTTCATCGACGGCAGGATGTTGCCGAAGTCCGGCCGGTTGAAGGAACGGCTGTAGGAAGCGCGACCCAGCAGGCCGGGCGTGAACTTCCAGGTGCCGTTGAGCGAAGGGAAGAAGTCGTCGTACGCCTTCCGGGCCTGCGCGCCGCGCTCCACGTAGGCGAGACGGCTGCCCGCGAGGGAGGCGAGCGCCGCGGTCACCACCGGGCGCCCGGCGGCGTCGCGCACGATCTGGCCCGCCGCGTTGCGCTGGTAGATGCGGGTCGGGTCGATCAGCGGCCCCGTGCCGACGTCCTCCGTCCGCTCGTACCGCACCCCGCCGGTCAGCTGCAGCCGCCCGGCGAACAGCGCGGTGTCCAGCCGCAGGTACGGCGCGAGGATGGTCTCGGTGATGACCTGCGACCCGTTGACGCTGCTGCGGTAGGCCGTCACGGCCTCGGCCTCGGTGTTGGTGAAGGACTGCCGCCGGTCGCGGAACGCCGCGCCGATCTGGTCCAGATCGAACCACTGCATCCGCGGGCCGAAGATCAGGTCCCGCTGCGAGTAGCTCGGATCGAACCACTGCGCGGCGCTGTCGTCCGCCGTCCGCGCCACGCCGTCGGCGCCGATGAAGCCGTAGCTATACGTGGGCCGCCGCAGGTCCCGGTGCTCCGAGCGCAGGTCCGCGCCCGCCTTCACGGTGATCGGGAGCACGCTCCCGAATTCCCGTCGCGCGTGCGCGTTCAGGGTCCGCACGATGGCGGCGCTGGTGAAGCTCTGTCCCGAAACGCTCTCCAGCCGGTAATTGGCCAGCGTGTAGGGATCCACGTCGCGCCCGGTCCGGTCCCGCACCCCGATGCTGGTCGGATGGTCGACCGTCAGCCCCTCGAAGCGCAGGGTGACGTCGCGGAGGAAGGCGTTGTTCCCGAGGAAATACCCCTCGTTCGCGTACTGGTTCGAGGCGGCCGAGTAGGCGCCACCGACCTGCCACTGCCAGACCGGACCATCGTGCTTGTACCGGAAGCTCGGCGCCCACGAGGTGTTGGCCTTGGCCCGCGCATCCGTGAGGATCTGGACGAAGCCGGCCCCGGCGGCCCCCTGCGTGAAGTTCGGGCCGAAGGACTCGACCCGCCCGGTGTCGAAATTGAGCTGCCGCACCCAGAACTCCGCGTGGAAGTAGGAGTATTGGAATCCGAGGGTGAGGACGCCCGCGGGGTTGACGCGCCAGTCGGCGTTCAGGCTGAGGTTGTTGCGGGCGGTGAGCTTCGGCCGCTCCTGGACCCGGTAACGGGCGAGGTAGGGCTTGTCGGGGGTCGTGGCGGGAAAGCTGGCCGACTGCCCGGCAACCGTGGGGACCCAGTCCTGGGTGATGCCGGGGCCGTTGTTGTAGGTCCGCGTGGCCAACGCGCTGGCGGTGAAGCCGAAGTTGCGCGAGAGCGGCACGACGGCGCCGAGCTCCAGGTTGGGCAGGAAGACGTACTCCCGGTGCTGGAACGGGCCCGGTTCCTTGCGCAGGCTGAAGTCGTCGCCGCGGAACGCCAGGTAGGCCTTCAGGGTGTAGGTCGGCCGCGAGCGCTCGAAACTGCTCCGGCTGATCAGGTTCACGGAGCCGCCGATGGCGTTGGCCGGCGTGTCGGGGTTCTGGGACCGGGAGACCTCGACGCGCGCGAGGCTGTTGACGGCGATGTTCTCGAACTCGACCTGGCGGTTGGCGTTCGAGCCCGTCGCGCTCGCGATGCCGTTGCCGTCGAGCATGATCGGGGTGCCCCCGGGCGGCACGCCGCCGATGGACATCGTCAGCCCATCGCTCCCGCTCCGGTTGAGGGTCACCCCGGGCAGGTACTTCGCGAATTCCCCCACGTTGCCATCGGCGATGTCCGCGAAGGAATCGGTCGACACCACGCTCTTGATCGAGGTCGCGACGCGCTGCTCGTTCACGGCGATGTCGGAGGCGGCCATATCCCGCTTCGCCGCCACGGTGAAGGCGTCCAGCAGCACGGTGTCCGGCTCGCGCCCGGCCCGGAGCGACACGTTCGCCTCCGTGCGTGCGCCGGGCTGGACCTGGACCTTGACCGTGCCCGCGGCGAGCCCGGTGAAGGTGGCGCGGACGACGACGGGGCCGGCCGGGACGCGCGGGAAGGCGTAGTTGCCGGCCTCGTCCGAGAACGCCTCCAGCCGCGTGCCTTCAATCACGACGCGGGCATTGTTCACGTAGGTCCCGACGGACGCGTTGAGGATCCGGCCCTCGACGGATCCGGTGGGCAGCGGAGTGCCGTCGGCGGCGCGGGCGTCGGGCAAGGGGCCGGCGGCAAGGGTCAGCCAGGCGCCGAGGGTGGTGAGGAGCGTGCGGGGTTTCATCGGGTGGTCGGAAGGGAGGGGGGAGGGGAGAGGAGGCGGGATTTCGGTCCTCCGGAGGGTGATCGGGCCGGCGCCGCCATCATCGACCAATTCGAGGCCCGTGCCGGCCACCAGCCGGGCGAGGGCGAGCCGGGGCTCCAGCCGCCCGCGCAAGGCCGGGGTGTGCACTCCGCGCACGGTCCCCTCGAAGACCGCGATCTCCAGACCCCCTTGCCGCGCGGCCAGCGGGAGCGTCTCCGCCGCGTCGCCGGCCGGCACGTCAAAGGTCCGCTCCGCCGGCCCCGCCCCCGCCTCCGGACAGGCGAGGAACAGGAGGGCGAGCGAGGCGTAAAGGCGGCGGAGCAGGGCAGGGACGTGGGGGGCAATCCTCCCGGGACGTTCCGGCCCGCGCTTTTCACTAGGAAAATTTTCGCGGGATCGACGCACGGTGAGCGGCGGCGGCAGGCGGAGGGGAACGCGGGGCTTCACCGCCGGCGGTCCACCACGATCTCGTCCGCCCCCCGCCGCTCCACGCGCACCAGGCGCGAAGCCTCCAGGAATCGGACGAAGCCCTCGACGTTGTCCGAACGGATCGACGCGATCACGGGCAGGTCGGCCAGCCCGGGATCGGCCAGCACCAGCTGGGTCCGGTTGCGCCGGTTGAACTCGGCCACGGCCGCGCCGAGCGGCGCCCCCGCGAAGTCCAGCAACTGGGGCTGCCAATGGAGCTCGCGGGCCATCGCCTGCGCCGAAACCGGTTCAATCCGCGCCTCGGCCCCGGCCTCCCGTCCCACGGTCGCCCGGTGCCCCGCGTCGACCAACGCCGGCCCCGCGCCCGCATCTTCCGGCTTACCCGCCGGCGGGCTCCCGCCCACGGCCACGCGGCCTTCCGTCACCAGCACCTCCACGGCCCGCGCGTCGAGCCGGACGCTGAAGGCCGTGCCCACCGCCCTGACCTCGACGCCGCCCGCCTCCACGATGAACGGGCGCGCCGGATCCTTCGCCACCGCGAACAGGGCCTCGCCGCTGACCAGGCTCGTCCGCCGCTCCCCCCGGGTGAAGGCCGTCGTGACCACCGCCCCCCGGTTGAGCTCCACCGTGGTTCCGTCCTCGAGGATGCGCCGCCGGAGTTCCACCGGGGCCTGGCTCCCGCCGCCCGGGGACGGGGCGAACGAGTGCAGGAGGACGCCCGCCGCCACGGCCGCGGCCGCCGCCAGCGCGAGCGGCCACCGCCAGCGCGGGCTCGGTTGGGCGGGTGCCAGCAGGTCCGGATTCGGCTCCCCGCCGTGCTCGGGGCGCCAGTCGGCCAGGCCGGTGAAATCCGCCACGGTCCGCCGGTGGAGCGCCAGCCACTCACCGTGCCGGGGATCCGCCGCCAGCCACTGCAGGAAGGCATCCTGCTCGGCCGCGGTCAGCCCGCGGTCGCGGCGCGCCAGCCATTCGGCGGCGTCACGGGAACGGCGTTCGGCCGCGGCGGAGGGTGGTTCCGGGCGTTTCACCGGCGCGTCCTCCCCGCGTCGAGCCGCCGCAGGACGTAGTCCGAGCACTTGCGGGTCCCGATCGCGATCTGCGCCGCGACCGTCCGGTCCGAGATGCCCAGCCGCGCGCCGATCTCCCGCTGCGTCAGGCTGTACACCAGCCGCAGCGTCATCACGCGCCGGCAGCGCGCCGGCAGGGACTGGACGGCCTCGCTCAGGAGGGCGACCTCCTGGCTGCGGGCGACAAGGTCGGGAATGCTGGCATGCTCATCCAGGACGTTTGCGAGGTCCGCTTCCACTAGGGAATCCGTGCGCGAGACGGCGTGGCGGCGCAGCGAATCCACCGCCAGGTTGCGCGCGGTGGCGAACAGGAAGGCCCGCGGCGACTGCAGGGGACCCGCTTCCCGCGCCCGCAACACGCGCAGGAATGACTCCTGCACGACATCGTCCACCGCCAGGCGCGGCCCGAAACCCCGGACGAGCCATGCCCGCAGGCGCGGCTCCAGGGGTCGGAGGTGCTCGGCAAACCAGCGGTCGGTCTCGGGGTCGGACGGGGCCATCCCCGGGGCCTAGGCGCGGGACACCGGCGGCGCAAACCGGATCGGCGGCCCCGCTCAGGCCTCGGCGTACGCGGCCATGCCCACGCAGGAGCAGACGAGGTTCCGGTCGCCGTAGACGTTGTCCACCCGGCCGACCGCCGGCCAGAACTTGGCCGCGCGCG
>JAIXQE010000101.1 GCA_027485815.1 Opitutaceae bacterium | reverse complement strand
GACGCGGGTCGTCACCTCGCAGCAGCTCCCGCTGCGGGTCCACGAGGTGACGCATTGGCCCTCGCTGGCCGAATACCTCGCCGGGCAGGAACGCCAGTACCTCGACCAGGTGCTGCACGCCACCCGGGGCGACCGCGCCGCCGCCGCCCGCGTCCTCGGGACCGACGTCAGCCGCTTCGGCTGAGGCCGCTCAAGCCCCCGCCCTGTGGCCCAGGGCGGCCGCCGCCTGGCACCAGGTGTCCGCATCCCCGAAGCCCCCCGGTTTCACCGCGAGGAGCAGGGCCCCGGTATGCGGAGTCGCGGTGGCGGCGAGGACGAGACCCGGCTCGATGCTCCCCGCGATGATCAGCTCCCGCACGCCGAGGCTTGCGGCCAGGGCCCGGGCCGTCTCCCCGCCCGTCACGAATACCCGCCGGACCCCGTGCTCGCCGATCAGTGCCGCGCCGATCGCCGCCACCGTGTCCCGGATGAACTCCGGCCGGCCGCGCGCCTCCGGCGCGAGCACGATCGTCGCCCCGACGCGACGCAGCTGCGCCGCGCCCGCCCCGACGGCGCGCGCCGGGTGCTCCGGATCCATCCCGACGACGGACAAACCGTTGGTCGCGGCGAGGCGCGCCGCCTGCGTCCGATTCAGCGGGTGCGCGCTGCCGCCGAGGAAGAGTACCGGCCCCGGAGCCGGCTGCGGCAGCGGTGGCAAGACCCGCGCGTTGCCGCCCAGCCTCCGGGCCACCGGTCCCGCGAGCGCGCCCGACCCCACCGCGAGCCACGGCCCCGGGGGCGCCGCCACCGCCGCGACGGCCGCCTCCAGCTCCCCCTCGTCCCGCGCGTCCGCGAGGGACAGCCCGGTGCCCGTTCCCGCGATCCGGCGGAGGTCGCCGTCGCGGACGGGCGCCGCCGGGTCGCGCGCGAATTCGGTGGCGAGGACGGGCACGCCGCGGACGAGGAGCTGACCGTGCTCGACGGTGCGGCCGGCCGCAGGGTTGGCGGGGCAGAAGAGGATGCGGTGCCCGGGGAACTGGCGCCGCACCGCCGCCAACTCCGCCGCGACCGGACCACGCAGCGTCGAATCGATCTTCTTGAAGACCAGCCGGTCCCCGCGCGCCGCCGCCCGCGCGAGCGCCGCCGCCACCCGCGCCGCGGCTGCATCCGGCGGCAGGTTGCGGGATTCGGTGTTCACCCCGATGACTTCGTCCGCTGACCCGGCCGGCCAGTCGTCCGTGCCCTCGACGAGGCGGACGCGGCGTCCGGCCGCGTGGAAGGCCGCGCCCGCATCGAGGGCACCGCTGAGGTCGTCGGCGAGGAACCAGTCGCTCATCGGGAGGGGTCCGCGTTTACCGCCAGCTCGGCGATCGCGCCCGGCCACGGTCGGCCGCCCTTCGGATCGCTCCCGAGGGTGAGCCGCAGGCCCGCTCCCCGGGGCGGGTCCGCCAGCCGCGCCGTCGCCGCCGCGGCGTCCCGGCCGTCGATCGCCACGCGCACGACCCCCGTGCCGTCGTGGTGCCAGACGACGTGAAACCAGCGGCCGCGGGGCAGGCGGGCGGGTGGGGTCAGGAGCACCGTCAGTTCCTGGAAACGCGGGTGGGGCGGGCCGCCCGGGTCGGCGAACTCGCGGGTTCGTCCCGGAAGGTGGGGCCCGGCTTCGTCCGACGGTCCAAGCGCAGTCAGCAGGAAGGCCTCCTCCGCGGGCAACACGCCTAGGCGCAGGACCGGTTCCCCGTCCGCGGGGCCGAGGGCGAGGAGCACGCCCTCCTCGGGTCCCGCGTCGGGTCGGAGCCAGAGCCGGGCAGCGACGCGCCACGGGGCGGCGCCCAACTCGAGCGGAGTGCCGGCGATCTCCGCGGCCCGCGGGGTGTCGGCGCGGGCCTGCACGGCGGCCGGCCCCGCGCCGGCGGGCCCCGGTTCGAGTGCGCGGCGCCCGTCAACCACCGCGAGGCGGGCCCGCCCCCCGAGGAGGATCGATTGGCCGGTGGGGTTCGCGCGCGGGTCGGCCGCGAAGCGCCACGCGTCCGCCGCGGGGGCCAGCGTGGCCAGCGCGAACAGCAGGACGGGCGGCGGCGGGAGCACGGGCATCGGGTGGCAGCACTGCGGGGCGCGGCGGGGCGGGCGTCAAGCCGGCGACCGCCGGGCGGGTTCGCATTGCCTTCCGCGGGAACGTCGCCGCATGGTGCGCCCGATGCGCCTCATCCGCCTGCTTCCCCTGCTGGCAGCGAGCTTGGGCGTCGCCCCCGCGACGTCCGCCGCGCCCGCCCCCGTCCCCAACATCATCTTCATCCTCGCTGACGACCTCGGTTACGGCGAGCTGGGCTGCTACGGGCAGCGCCTGATCCAGACGCCGCGCCTCGACCGCTTTGCCGCCGAAGGGGCCCGGTTCACCCAGTTCTACGCCGGCAGCACCGTCTGCGCGCCCTCGCGCAGCGTGCTGATGACCGGCCAACACCTCGGCCGCACCCGCGTCCGGGGCAACGCCGGTGGCCGCCAGGGCCTCGCGCAGTCGCTGCAGGCGGGCGACGTCACCGTCGCGCGGGTGTTGCGCGACGCCGGCTACGCCACCGGCCTGGTGGGCAAGTGGGGCCTCGGCGAGGTGGACCAGCCCGGCGAGCCACGTCGGCAGGGCTTCGATTCCTATTTCGGCTACCTGAACCAGACGCACGCCCACAACCACTACCCCAGCTTCCTCTGGCGCGACGGCGTCAAGGTCCCGTTGGCCAACGACCTGGTGCCGGTGGGATCCGCCGAGGGCGCCGGCTATTCGCGCAACCGCGTCGTCTACGGTGGCGACCTGCTCACCGCGGAGGCCCTCGCGTTCGTGGAGCGCCACCGCGCGCGCCCGTTCTTCCTGTTCTGGTCCCTCGTCACCCCGCACGCCAACAACGAGCGTTCCAAGGAGCTCGGCGAGGGCAACGAGGTGCCCGACCAGGGCTCGTACGCCGGCCGCGACTGGCCCGAGTCCGCCCGCAACCACGCGGCGATGATCACGCGGATGGATCGCGACGTCGGCGCGCTGCTCGACCGCCTGCAGGCGCTCGGGCTCGACGAGCGCACGCTGGTGATGTTTTCCAGCGACAACGGCCCGCACCGCGAGGGTGGCCCCGGTTACGACCCCGCCTTCTTCCAGCCGTCCGGCCCCTTCAGCGGCCTGAAGCGCAGCCTCACCGACGGCGGCATCCGCGTGCCGTTCCTCGCGCGCTGGCCCGGCCGGATCCGCGCGGGCACGGTCTCGGATCACGTGGGTTACTTCGGCGACCTGATGGCGACGTGGGCGGAGCTCGCGGGTGCGCGGCCCCCCGCGAACCTCAACAGCCTGAGCCTCGTGCCGAAGCTGCTCGGGCGCGGCGAACAGGCCCGGCACCCGCACCTGTATTGGGAATTCTACGAGCAGGGCGTCAGCCAGGCCGCGCTGCTGGACGGCCGCTGGAAGGCGCTGCGCCTGCGCACGCCCACGGCACCGCTCCAGCTCTTCGACCTGCAGACCGACCCGGCGGAGGCCCGCGACCTCGCGGCCAGCCGGCCCGACCTGGTCGCGCGGGCAGAGAAGATTTTCCGCGAGGACCGCGTCGACAACGAGCACTGGAAACTCGCCGCCGCCGCGCCCGCCCGGAAGAAGTAGGGCCCTTACTTGGCCGCGGCCGGGGCCTCGGGTATCCGGCAGGACTGCCAGGCGAGGAACCGCCATTGGCCGCCCTCCTGGCGCCACACCGCGAGGTAGGAGAGGTCCATTTGGCCGGGTTGCCCGCTGGCCCGGTTGCGCGTCGCCACCACCACGCGGCCCTTCATCAGGGCCACCCCGGGGCCGGCCGGCATGAAGGTGCGTTCACGGTAGGTGAAGGATTCGTAGCGGGTGGGCCCCGTCGTGACGCCTTCGATTTGGGAGGCCTTGGTGTCCACCTTGCCGTTCGAGTGGGCGTAGTGGAGCGCGTCGGAGTAGACGGCCGCGAGGCGGGTGCGGTCGCCGGCCATCGTGGCGGCGACGCGCTCGTCGTCGGCGGCGCGGAGGGCGGCGGTGAGGGCGTCCTCGGCCGCGCTCACGTGGAGTGCGGGCAGGACGAGGGCGGCGAGGAGGGCGGAGCGGAGGGGCAGGGGGATCATTTCTGATTCGTAGCCTCGCCGGTCCTCGCGTGGCGAGTCCGGAGCCTTGCGCCAGTCTAGTGGTCGAGTCCCGACCGTGCGCCGGCCCGTCCCGAGTTCACCCCGAGTTTACCCCGAGCACGCCGAGGGGCCTGTCGAGTGGGCCTGTCGAAGGGGCGTTTTCGTTTGTTTTCGGTCCGTCCGGCCCGATAGTCCCCGGCGATGCGCGCGTCCTCCGCTCCGCCCGCCCTTCGCCGCTGGTTCACCGCCGTCGGTCCCGTGGACCGGGTCGGCGTCGAGGAGCGCGTGGCCAAGTTCACCACGCGCTCGATCAAGAAGGCCGCCAAGGTGCAGGGTCTGAAGCTCGCGGTGTCGATGGTCGACCTGACGACGCTCGAGGGGAAGGACACCCCCGGCAAGGTGGCCTCGCTCTGCCGGAAGGCCCTGCGGCCGCACGATGATCCGGCGGTGCCGCCGACCGCCGCGGTGTGCCTTTATCCGGCCCTGGTCCGGGCCGCGCGCCGCGCACTCGGGGATCGTTCCCCGGTGCGGATCGCCTCCGTCGCCACCGCCTTCCCCAGCGGCCAGACCGCGCTTGCCACCCGCCTCGCCGAGGTCCGCCGCGCCGTGGCGGACGGGGCGGACGAGATCGACATGGTCATCAACCGCGGCGCGTTCCTCGCGGGTGAACTGGGGCGCGTGCGCGATGAGATCGCGGCGGTCGTGGCCACCTGCGGGCCCGCGGCCCTGAAGGTCATCCTCGAGGTGGGCGAGCTCGAGACCTACGACCACATCCGCGCCGCCTCCTGCCTCGCGCTGACCGAGTTGCGGCCGGGCGACTTCATCAAGACCAGCACGGGCAAGACCGGGACCAACGCCACGCTGGCCAACACCCAGGTGATGCTGGAGGCGATCCGCGACCATTACCTCGATACCGGCATCGCCATCGGGATGAAGCCCGCCGGCGGCATCCGCACCGCCAAGCAGGCGCTCCACTTCCTCGTCGCGGTCAAGGAGACCCTCGGCGACGCTTGGCTCACGCCTGCCCGCTACCGCTTCGGCGCCAGCGCCCTCCTCAACGACCTGGTGCGCCAACTGGAGAAGGAGCGCACCGGCGCGTACCAGGCGCCCTACGCCTTCAGCGAGGCCGCCGAATCCTACTGAGCCGCCCCCCGTCATGGCCAAGTCCGCCCCCGCCCGCCGCCCGCGTCGCCCCGCCCCCGAGCTCCAGTTCGGCGACCTCTGGCCCTACGATCCCGCCCCCGAGACCGCCGACCCGCGCATCCGGCCCGCCTACGGCCTCTTCATCGGCGGCCGCTTCGTGGAGGCGGAAAGCGGGGAACGCTTCGACAGCATCAACCCCGCCAACGAGCGGAAGCTGACCGAGCTCGCCCGCGGGGGGCCCGTCGACGTGGACGCCGCCTGCCGCGCCGCCGCCGCCGCCTTTCCCCGCTGGTCCCGCCTCCCCGGCGCCGAACGCGGGAAATACCTCTTCCGCCTCGCCCGCCTCCTCCAGGATCGCGCCCGCGAGTTCGCCGTCGCCGAGACGATGGACAACGGGAAACCGATCCGCGAGACGCGCGACTTCGACGTCCCCTCGGCCGCGGCGCACTTCTTTTACCACGCCGGCTGGGCCGACAAGCTCGCCTACCTCGCTCCCGGCCGCACCGTCGCCCCGCTCGGCGTCGTGGGGCAGGTGATCCCGTGGAACTTCCCGCTGCTGATGCTCGCGTGGAAGATCGCGCCCGCCCTCGCCGCCGGCAACTGCGTCGTCCTCAAGCCCGCCTCCCTCACGCCCCTGACCGCGGTGAAGCTCGCCGAGCTGCTGCAGGAGGCCGAGCTGCCGCCGGGGGTCGTCAACATCGTCACCGGCCCCGGCGCCACCGGCGCGCACCTGCTGGCCCACCCGCTGGTGCGAAAGGTCGCCTTCACCGGCTCGACCGAGGTCGGCAAGGTGATCCTCCGCTCCGTCGCCGGGGCGGGGAAACGGCTCACGATGGAGCTGGGCGGCAAGGCGGCGAACATCGTGTTCGCGGACGCCCCGCTCGACCAGGCGGTCGAGGGGATCGTCAACGGCATCTTCTTCAACCAGGGGCAGGTCTGCTGCGCGGGTTCCCGCCTCCTCGTGCAGGAATCGGTCGCGGAGCGCGTCGTCGCCCAGCTGCGGCGCCGCCTCCAGGTGCTGCGCGTGGGGGATCCGCTCGACAAGAACACCGACCTTGGCGCGATCGTCTCGCGGGAGCAGCGCGACGTGATCCGCGGTTACCTGCGCGCCGGGGTGGCGGAGGGCGCCGAGCTGTGGCAGGCCCCGTTCCGGGCGCCTGCCCGCGGGTTCTACGTCGCCCCGGCGGTGTTCACGGGGGTCACTCAGAGCCATCGCATCGCCCGCGAGGAGATCTTCGGTCCGGTCCTCAGCGTGCTCACGTTCCGCACCGTCGAGGAGGCGGTGGAGAAGGCCAACAACACGCCGTACGGGCTGAGCGCCGGGGTGTGGACCGACAAGGGGTCGCTCATCCTGCGGCTCGCGACGGAGCTGCGCGCCGGCGTGGTCTGGGCCAACACGTTCAACAAGTTTGATCCGACGTCGCCCTTCGGCGGCTACAAGGAGAGCGGCTTCGGCCGCGAGGGCGGCCGCCACGGCCTGCTCGACTACTGCGCCGTCACCTGACCCGCCCATGCCCCGCCTGCCCGTCACCAAGACCCCCAAGCCCTACGTGGGCGGCGCCTTCATCCGCTCGGAGAGCGGGCGCACGCGGCCCCTGCACGACGCGGCCGGCACCTTCCTCGCCCACGTGCCGCTCTGCACCCGCAAGGACCTGCGCAACGCGGTCGAGGCCGCCGCCAAAGCCGGCCCCGGCTGGGCTCGCCGCACCGCCTATAATCGCGGACAGATCCTTTACCGCCTCGCGGAGATGCTCGAGGCCCGCCGCGCCGAGTTCGCCGCCGCCCTCGTCCGCTTCGGCGCCCGCCGCGCCGCCGCCCTCCGCGAGGTCGACGCCGCCACCGATCGCCTCGTCCACTACGCCGGCTGGGCGGACAAGTACGAGCAACTGCTCGGCGGGGTGAATCCGGTCGCCGGACCGTACTTCAACTTCACGGTCACTGAGCCGATGGGTGTCGTGGGCGTCCTCGCGCCCGCCGCGCCCGCGCTGCTCGGCCTGATCTCCCTCACCGCGCCCGTGATCGTCAGCGGGAACACCGCCGTGGTCCTCGCCTCCGAGCCGCAGCCCTACCCGGCGATCCTCCTCGGCGAACTCCTCGCCACCAGCGACCTGCCCGGCGGGGTGGTCAACCTGCTCACGGGGACGCGCGCTGACCTGCTGCCCACCTTCGCGACCCACGCGCACCTGCGCGGACTCAGCGCGGTGGCCGACGCCGCCGAGCGCCGCACCCTCGACCTTGGCGCGGCGGAGAGCGTGAAGCGCGTCCGCTACACCCCCGATGCCCCGCTCGCCACCTGGCTCGGCGACGCGGCGCAGGGACTGGAGCCCATCCGCGCCTTCACCGAGGCGAAGACCACCTGGCACCCGATCGGCGCATGAAGATCCCGCTCCTCCCCGTCCTGCTCGCCCTCGCGGTCGGCGCCCTCCGGGCCGCCGCGCCCGTCCCCCCGCCGCCCGTCCCGCCGGCCGCCGCGCCGGCGCCCGACTCGGCGGAGGATCGCCGCGCGCGCGAGCTGGTCGCCCGGCCCGCCTTCCAGGCCGCCGTCCGCGCCTACGACCGCGACTTCGAGCGCTTCGTCCGCGAGCTAATCCTGCTCACCGAGATCCCGGCCCCGCCCTTCGGCGAAAAGGCGCGCGGCGAGGCCTTCGCCCGCCTCCTGCGCGAGGCCGGCTTGACCGACGTCACGACCGACGCCGAGGGCAACGTCATCGGCCGCCGCCCGGGTCGTCCCGGCGGCTCCGCTCCGCTCCTCGCCCTCGCCGCCCACCTGGACACCGTCTTCCCGGCGGACACCGACGTCCGCGTCAAGCGCTCGGGCACCCGCCTGATCGCCCCCGGCGTCGGCGACGACACCCGCGGCCTGGCCTTGCTGCTCGCGCTCGTCCGCGCGCTCGGTGCGGCCGGGATCGAGACCCCCGGCGACCTCCTCATCATCGGCAACGTGGGGGAGGAAGGCCCGGGCGATCTCCGCGGCATGCGCTACCTCTTTCAGCGCGGGCCGTGGCAGGGGCGCATCCCGCGCTTCATCTCGATCGACGGCAGCAACAACGACCTCATCACCAACGGCGCCCTCGGCAGCCTCCGTTACCGCGTCACGTTCAAGGGCCCTGGCGGCCACAGCTGGGGTGCCTTCGGCCAGGTCAACCCCGCCTTCGCCCTCGCGGGTGCCATCTCCGCCCTCGGCCGCGTGGTCGTGCCCCGCCAGCCCAAGGTCTCCTACAACGTCGGTCTCGTCAGCGGCGGCACCTCGGTGAACTCGATCCCCTTCGAGGTCGCGATGGAGGTCGACCTGCGCTCCGTCTCGCCCGAGGAGCTGCGCAAGGTCGACGCCCGGTTCAAGGAGATCATCGAGGCCGCCGTCGCCGAGGAGAACGCCGCGCGCGCCACCACCTTCGGCCGCATCACCGCCGAGGTGAAGCTGATCGGCGACCGCCCCTCGGGTACCACCTCGCCGGAGACCCCCGAGCTGCGCCAGGTCGCGGCCACGATGCGCGCCTTCGACAAGGTGGCCGTCTGGAACATCAGCAGCACCGACTCGAACCTGCCGATCAGCCTCGGCCTCCCGGCCTTCACGATCTCCTCCCAGTCCGCCCGCCGCGGCGGCCGCTCCCATTCGCTCGACGAGTGGACCGACGTCGAGCAGCCGACGGCCGTGCAGGACTTCTCCCTCGCCCTCGCGATCATCCTCGGGGTCGCCGAGCTGCCCTGAGCCCCCGGCGATGATCGCGGCCCACGGGCTCACCAAGGTCTTCCGCGACCGCCGCCGCGGGGAGTTGCGCGCGGTCGACGGCGTGTCCTTTGCCGTCGCCCCCGGCCGCATCTACGGGCTGCTCGGCGCGAACGGGGCCGGCAAGACCACGACGCTCCGCCTCCTCGCCACGCTGCTGCGCCCGACGGCGGGCACCGCCGAGGTCGCGGGCTGCGACATCAACCGCGATCCCGCCGGGGTCCGCGCCCGCGTCGGCTTCCTCGCCACCTCGACCGCCCTTTACGGCCGCCTCACCGCGCGCGAGACGCTCGAGTACTTCGGCCAGCTCCACGGCCTCGCCCCGGACGTCCTCCGCGCCCGCATCGCCACGCTCGCGGACGAGCTCGAGATGCACGACTTCCTCGACCGCCGCTGCGACCGCTTCTCGACCGGGATGAAGCAGAAGACGTCGATCGCGCGGACGCTGGTGCACGATCCCGCGGTGATGATCTTCGACGAGCCGACCCTCGGCCTCGACGTGATGGCGGCCCGCGCCGTCGTCCGCTTCGTCCGCGCCTGCCGCGACCGCGGCAAGACCGTGATCTACTCGACGCACGTGATGAGCGAGGTGGAGAAGCTGTGCGACGTGATCGGGATCATCCACGGCGGGCGGCTGCGCGACGAGGGTTCCCTCTCCGACCTCCGCGCCCGCCACGGCGAGTCCGACCTCGAGGAGATCTTCGTCCGCGTCGTCGGCGGCGACCCCGCCCCGCCCCCGCTGCTCCCGCCCCGATGAACGCCGCCCACGTCTGGATCATCTACCGCAAGGAGCTCCGCGACGCCCTGCGCGACCGGCGCACGCTCATCTCGTCGATCGTCGTCCCCACGCTCCTGATGCCCCTGCTGCTCTTCGGGGTGGGCAAGGTGATGCAGCGCGCGGTGACCGAGGCGCGCGAGGAGGTGCCCGCGGTGGCGGTGCTCGGCGGGTCCGGTGCCCCGGAGTTGCTGGCCCGGCTGACCGGCGACGCCCGCGTGCGCCTCGTCCCCGTGCCCGCCGACTGGCGGGAGGCGATCGCCACGAAGCGGCTGCGCGCGGTGGTCGAGGTGCCCGAGCGGCTGGAGGAACGCCTCCGGTCGGGCGAGACCGCGCCGGCGGTCCGCATCTTTCATTACCAAGGCGAGCTGAAATCGGAGAACGGCGCGCGCGTCACCGAGCGGATCGTCGCCGAGCACCGTGAGCGGGTCGTGACCGAGCGGCTTGCGGCCCGCGGCCTCGGCCCGGAGGCGGTGCGGCCTTTCGAGGTCCGGCGGGAGAACGTCGCCCCGCCGGAGAAGGTTGGCGGGAACCTGTTCGGCGGGCTGGTCCCGTACTTCATCATCTTGCTTTGCTTCACCGGCGCGATCTACCCGGCGATGGATATCACCGCCGGCGAGAAGGAGCGGGGCACGATGGAGACGCTGCTCTGCAGCCCCGTCGCGCGGCTCGACCTCGTGCTCGGGAAGTTCCTCCTCGTCCTCACCGGGTCGCTGGCCTCGATGTTCTTCGTGGTCGCCTCGATGGCCGGGAGCGCCCTGGTGGGCGGGGCGGTGTTCCTCGGCTCGGCGGGTTCCGCCGCGGCGGGCTCGCTGCCCCCGGGCACCGCGGCCGCCGGGCTGGGGTCCCTGCCGACGATCGACCCGCTGGGGCTCGCCGGCGTCTTCGCGATGGTGCTGCCAGTGGCGGTCCTGTTCTCCGCCGTCGCCCTCACCGTCTCGCTCTTCGCCAAGAGCTACAAGGAGGCCCAGAGCTACCTCGGGCCGCTCATCATCGTGGTCCTGCTCCCCGGGATGATTGCCGCCCTCCCCGGCACCGAGCTCACCGCGCGGACCGCCCTCATCCCGTTGCTGAATCTCAGCCTCGTCTGCAAGGAGATGCTCTCCGGTTCGTGGCCCTGGGGCTACATCGCGCTCATCTTCGGCTCCTCCTCGCTTTACGCGGCCGGCGCCCTCGCCCTCGCGGTGAAGATGTTCAACCGCGAGGACGTCCTGTTCCGCAGCTGACCTGCCCATGCTCCCGCCGCAGATCATCGCCCGCAAACGGGACGGTCACGTCCTGACCGCCGCGGAAATCGAGGCGTTTGTCCGCGGCGCCACCGACGGCTCCTGGGCCGACTACCAGCTCAGCGCCCTCCTGATGGCGATCTGCCTCCGCGGCCTCAACGCGGAGGAGACGACGCTCTACACGACCGCGATGACGCGCTCGGGCGTGGTCGCCGACCTGACCGGAATCCCCGGGATCAAGGTCGACAAGCACTCCACGGGCGGGGTGGGGGACAAGGTTTCCCTCGTCCTCGCCCCTTGGGTGGCGGCCTGCGGCGTCCCGGTGCCGATGATCAGCGGCCGCGGGCTCGGCCACTCCGGGGGCACGCTCGACAAGCTCGAGGCGATCGCGGGTTTCCGCACGGGCCTGTCCCTCGCGGAGTACCGCGATCAGGTCGCGCGCATCGGGTGCGCCCTGATCGGCCAGACGCCCGAACTGGCCCCGGCCGACCGCCGGCTCTACGCGCTGCGGGACGTCACCGCGACGGTCGAATCCATCCCCCTCATCTGCGGCTCCATCCTCTCCAAGAAGCTGGCGGCGGGGATCGATGCGCTGGTGCTGGACGTGAAGTTCGGCCGCGGCGCCTTCATGCCCGACCTGACTGCGGCGCGGGAGCTCGCGGCGACGCTGGTCCGCGTGGGTCGCGCCGCGGGCAAACAAGTGCGCGCGCTGCTGACCCGGATGGAGGCGCCGTTGGGCCGCGCGGTGGGCAATGCGCTGGAGGTGGCCGAGTCGATTGCGGCGCTGCGGGGCGCGGGACCGGCGGACCTGATGGAGGTCACGCGGGCGCTGGGGGTGGAGATGCTTCTGCTCGGTCGCGTCGCGGCGGATCCGGCGGCGGCGAACGTGCGGCTCGACGCCGCCCTCGCGAGCGGGGCCGCTGCCGCGAAGTTCCGGGAAATCATCGCCGCGCAGGGAGGCGATGCCCGGGTGGTGGACGAGCCCGGGCGGCTGCCGGTCGCGCGGCGGATCGAGCCGGTGCTGGCGCCGCGGGCGGGTTTCATCACGGCGGTGGATGCCCGCGCGGTGGCCTACGCAGCCCTGCGGCTCGGGGCCGGGCGCGCGCGTGCGCAGGACACCGTGGATCCCGCGGTCGGTGTGGCCGGGCTGGGTCAGGTCGGGGAGCCGATCGCCGCCGGCCAGCCCTTGGCGTGGTTGCACGCGAACGACCTTGCCGGCCTCGACGAGGCTCGTGCTCTCCTGAGCGGGGCATTCACCCTCGGGGAGACGCGGGTCCCGCCGCCCCCGCTGGTCGCCGAGCGAATCGGGGAGTAAGGCCGCCGCGTGGCCGCGATCTGCTCAGCTTGACGAAGCAGGCCTTCCCTACAGGTATAAAGGCATGAAATCTACCGTGAGTGTTTCCGAAGGCCAGAATAACTTTCCCGCCCTCATCCGGGCCGCGGAGAGCGGCCGGATGGTCACGGTGACCCGGCACGATGCTCCGGTCGCCTGCGTGCTCAGTTACGAACGGATGGCGGCGGTGGCCGAGACCCTTGAACTGCTGACCAATCCGGAGCTCGTTCGGGCGGTGAGTGAGCACCGGGCCGGCCGCACGACCTTCGGCAAGCTCGACGAAATCCCGGAATGAACCGGCAGGTTCGGGTTTCGGCGCAGGTGGTCCGGTTTGCGACGCAGTTAGCCCCGGAACCGCGGCGGGCGTTGAAGCTCGCCCTGCGCGACCTTCGGGCGGAGCGCGGGGACATTCGGGCCTTGGAGGGCGGCTTATCCGGTTACCATCGCCTGCGGGTCGGCCGCCATCGGGTCGTCTTCGCCTACGCTCCGGACGGCGCTATTGAAGCGCTCTTCGCCGAGGAGCGGAGTCTGGTGTACGAGGTCTTTGAGGCCGAGTTCGTCCGGAGAATCCGGACCGAACCCGGCCGCGGGGCCTAGGCTCCGCGCTCCATCTCCTCAAGTTCGGAGGCGGCCTTTTCCCAGGCCGTGGTGGCTTCGCCGAGCTGGTCCACGATCGTGGACAGTTCCCGGTTCAGGTGATGGAAGCGGCCCTTGTCGGCGTACGTCTCCGGGGCCTCGAGGGCGGCCGTGATTTCCGCCTGTTTGGCCTCCAGCTCCGTCACGGCCTTCTCGAGCTGGCCGACGCGTTCGCGGAACTTGCGGATCTCGCCGGCGCTGCGCTTGGGTGGCCGCGGGCTGGGGGCGGTTGCGACGGGGGCGGCCGGTGCGGGCCTGGCCGGGCGGGCGTCGGTGAAGCCGGCGGTGAGGGCGGCGCGGGCGTCGCCGGCGCGCGACTTCTCGAGGTAGTAGTCGTAGTTGCCCGCGTAGGGGGTGAGCCGGCCGCTGTGCACGTGCAGCACGTTCTCGGCGAGCGCGCGAATGAAGTGCACGTCGTGGCTGATGAAGATCAGCGTGCCCTCGTAGGACTTGAGGGCGTGGATCAGCGCGTCGATCGAGGCGATGTCGAGGTGCGTGGTCGGCTCGTCCATCAGCAGCAGGTTCGGCGGCTTCACGAGCAGGCGGGCGAGGGCGAGGCGCGATTTTTCACCGCCGGAAAGCACGCCGATCGGCTTGTGCACGTCATCCTTGCGGAACAGGAAGGCGCCGAGGATCGCGCGGGCCTGCTGCTCCGTGAGCTGGTTCTCGTTCGTCCGGAGCTCCATCACGTTCTCGAAGACCGTCAGGTCCGGCTTCAGGTTATCGAGGCGGTTCTGGGCGAAGTAGCCGGTGAACACGTTGCTCCCGAGCTCGCGTTCGCCGCCCTGGATCGGGATCACGCCGGCGAGGATCTTGAGCAGCGTGGACTTGCCCGCGCCGTTGGGGCCGACGAGCACGATGCGCTGGCCGCGTTCGGCGGTGAAGTTGAGGTCGCGGTAGACGACGTGGTCGCCGTAGGCCTGCCGGACGTTCGCAAGCTCGATCACCTTGAGGCCGGAGCGGGGCGGCTGCGGGAAGCGGAAGTTGATCCGCTTGAGTTCCTCGTGCGGCTCCTCGACGGCGACTTCCTGCAGCCGCTCGATCTGCTTTTCCTTCGATTTCGCGCGGGAGGCCATCGAGGCCTTGGCGCCGAAGCGGTCGACGAATTTCTGCAGGTGGGCGATCTCGCGCTGCTGGTTCTTGAACAGCGCCGCCTGCTGGTCCTTCCGAGCCTCCTTCTCCTGCAGGAAATTGTCGTAGTTGCCGTGGTAGTAGTGCAGCCGGCCGCCGCGCAGCTCCAGCATCCCGGTGCAGAGGGCGTTCAGGAACGCGCGGTCGTGCGAGATGACCACGAGGCCGCCCGGGTAGCGCGTCAGGTAGTCCTGGAACCAGAGCAGGGCCTCCAGATCGAGGTGATTGGTGGGCTCGTCGAGCAGCAGCAGGGCGGGCTCGGCCACGAGGAGGCGGGCGAGGTGGGCGCGCATCACCCAGCCGCCGGAGAAGGTCTTCGCCGGCAGGTCGGCGTCCCCCTCGCGGAACCCGAGGCCGGCGAGGATCTTCCGGGCGCGCGGCTCGAGGGTGTAGTCGATGTCGAAGTCGTCCTCCGTGGGCTCCAGGCGTTTCCCGCTGGTCGCGATGTGCAGGATCGTCTCCTCGCCGGCGGGGGCGCTCTCCTGCGGGAGGAAACCGAAGTCCGCCCCGCGCTCCCACTCGATCGTGCCGGTGTCGGGCCGCTCCTCCCCGAGGATCAGGTTGAACAGCGTCGACTTGCCGGCGCCGTTCGGCCCCACGAGTCCGAGGCGGTCCGTGCGCGCGATGAAGAGCGACACCTCGGCAAAGAGCTCGCGGGTACCGTAGGACTTGGAGACATCGGCGATCGTCAGCATCGAAGCCGGCGACGACACCGGCTCGGCCCCGGGGCGTCAACCGTGGCGTGCGCGCGGGGCGTCCCGCCTCACCGCGCTCGGGCGAGGGCGACGCAGCCGGCGACCGCCACCAGGCCCCCGAGGATCGCCCGCTTCCCCGGCCGGTCGCCCTCCAGCCAGAACGCGATCGGCATCGCCAGCAGCGGCGCGGTCGCCGCGATCGGCAGGACCAGCCCGCTCGGGGTGGTGGCGAGCGCCCACTGGTAGCAGCCGACGCCGATCACCGGTCCCGCGAGGCCGTTCGCGACCATCCAGCCCCAGCCGCCGCGAGGTGGGTTCGCCGCCCCGGGATGACGATAGGCCGCCCAGGGTGATTCGGCGGTGCGTCCCCACCGCCCCTGCACGGCGAACCAGAGCATGGTGAAGATCAGGCCGGCCAGAATCCGCTGGTAGGCGGCGGTCAGCCCGAAGGTCGCGTTGGCCACCAGTTCCCCGGCTGCTTCCGCCGCCTGCACGCCCTTGCGGCTGACCAGCGCGCCGAAGCCCTGCCCGCAGGCGGCGAGGAACGCGAACCCGAGCGCCGCTCCCCCGCCCACGACCGGCCCGCCACTTCGGCCGGGCGCCAGCGCGAGCGCGACGCCCGCGAGGATCACCGTCCCCCACACCATCTCCGTCCCGGAGATCCGCGTGCCAAGCCAGAGCCATTCCCCCGCCGCCGCCAGCGGTGCCGCCAGGCATTGCACCAGAAGCACCGTGAGCCGCGAACCCAGGCGCGGCAGGGCCGCGTAGACGGCCAGATCGCCGAGTCCCATCCCGATCACGCCGCTGAGCAGGAACCAGCCCGTGCTCGCGCTGCCGAGGCCCCCGCCCGCTGTGTGCGCGAACGCCCCCAGCACCAGCGTCGCCACCACGAGGCGGCCGAGGTTCGCGCGCGCGGGACCGAAGTGCCGCAAGCTTCGGTTCGCGCAGCTCGCGCTCAGCGCGAAGAAGGTGGCGGCGAACAGGGCGGCGAACATCCCCTCACGGAGCCGGCCCCGCTCTCCTCACGCAAGGGGCAAAGGGACCGCTCTCATTCCCGGGAAAAAAAGTGGCCGGCCACTTACCCCTAAGTGGCCGGCCTTTGCTTTCTTAGTTACCCCAAAACTCCCGCTAGGCGGGAGAAGTCTTGAAAGTGATGAGCAGAGGAATAGGCACAGGGGGGCGCGGGTCAATGAGAAGTTTGCAAAATCTACCATATATTTTTTAAAATCCTCCGAGTGAGTCTCTTAACCGATATCAAGTTTTCTACTTACCCGGCCTGGCACCGATGGGATCCGTCCGCCTGGCTGCGCGTGTCAGGTCCGGACGCGTTCTCGTTTCTGCAGGGCCAGAACACGCAGGACCTCCGCCCGCTCCGCGACGGTGCTGCCGCGGCGGTCTATGGCCTGTGGCTCACGGTGAAGGGCAAGGTGGTGGGCGACAGCTTTGTGCTCCGGGGGGCGGCCCCGGACGAATTCTGGGTCGGCAGCTACTTCACGCCCGCCGCCGCGCTGCTCGCCCGCCTGGAGGCGTTCCTCATCGCCGACGAGGTGACGCTGGAGGACCAGACTCCGGCCTGGACCGGACTCAGCCTGCTCTCGGCCGCGAACGACGGCCCCGCGGCGGGCCCGGACGCGTTCCGGTTCACGGGCCGCCGGATCGCCGCGGGCAACGTGGAGTGGGTCGGCCGCCGGGAGCTGGCCGCCGCGCTGCCGCCGCCGGCCGGGCGCGAACTGGACGCCGTACAGATGAAGCTGCTGCGTCTGGACGCGGGCCTCCCGGCGATCCCGGAGGAGTTCGGCCCCGCGGATCTGCCGCAGGAGGCTGGTCTCGAGGGCGCGGCGGTCTCGTTTCAGAAGGGCTGCTACCTCGGCCAAGAGGTGATGGCGCGGCTCAAGGCGATGGGCCAGGTCCGCCGTCAGCTCTGGCGCGTGGCCGGGGAAGGGGCGCTACCCCCGGCTCCCGGCACCCCCCTCCGCGGAGCCGAGGATCGTCTCGCGGGTGAGGTGCGCAGTGCTGCGGCGGACGGCCGCGGGGGATGGATCGGGCTCGCGATGATCAGCTTACTCCACGCGCCTCCCGACGGGCGGTTGCTCCTGCCGGGCGACACTCAGCCCAGCGTGCGTCGGAGTCCCGCCCCGTGAACGAGCTGGAGCAACTCACCCAACTCTGCGCGCGCCTCGGGGCCTCGCCGGCTCAGGCCGCCGTGATGGCGGCGCAACTGTCGCGGCGCGCCGACCAGCTGGCCACCGAACGGTCGATTTCGCGCGCGGCTGCCCTCGCCAGTTTGTTGGAGGTCGTGGTGCAGGGTCGCGCGGGCGAGGTGCCGGCCCGTTTCCGGCCTCCCGAGAGTACGGCGGAATCCGGCGGTTCGACTCCCACCCATTGAAACACGCCGGGTTGCCTCCGCGCGCGGGGACTTGCGCCCCTCGCCCGCGCTAGCGAAGGTCAGGCTCGCCGATGCCTTCTCGCCGCGCCGTGTTGCCCTTGCTCCTCCTCCTGCTGGTTCTGCCCGCTGGCGTCCGGGCGCTACCGCGAGCCGTCACGCCCGAGGAACTTTCGCTCCTCACCACCGCGCTGCAGCGCGTCGCCGACGATTTCCCCCGCTGGGCCTACACGGAACACCGCGTGATGCGCGATTCCGCCGGGAAGGTGAAGTCGGAGCAGATCCTCCGGTACGACCCGTCCAAGCCCTACGAGCAGCAGTGGACGCCCGTCATGATCAACGGCCGCGAGCCGTCTGACCGCGACCGCGCCAAGTACCGCCGGCGAGGGGAGGAAGCGGACCCGGAGCGGCCCTCGGCGCCGCGGCGTGGCTACCCGACCTTGGGCGAGGCGATCGAGCTCGGCGGGGCCACGCTGGCCGAGGAGACCGCGACGCACTGGATCTTCGAGTTGCCGCTGCGCCGGACCGACAACCAGCGCTTCCCGCCCGAGAAGTTCCGGGTGCAGGCGCGCTTGCGCAAGGAGGGTGAGGTGCTCGAGAACCTGTCGGTGCTGCTGCGCGAGTCGTTCCGCGCCAAGCTGGTGCTTAATGTGAAGGCGGGCGACGCCACTTTGGATTTCGTGCAGGTTGATCCGCAGGCGCCACCGGCGCTCGCCGGGATCAGCGGCGACGCGGACTGGTCGATCTTGTTCTTCTCCGGCGGCGCCTCGATGGACCTCAAGCGCACCGATCTGCGGCGGGTGAAGCCGTACGCGGAACGGTTCGAGGTGAAGATCGGCACGATCAAAGCCATCGACTTCTGAGCGCCGCCCGGCGGGCCGCGCGCCGGAGACGTAACTTTTCCCGGGCTGCGGGGTTCTGCCGATGAACCACAATGAACCCACCGCGTCGCCCGTCCCCCCCGTGAACCCGGAGGAGGAATTCACCGCCTTCATGCGCGCCTACCAGGATATGGTCTACGCCACGGCCGTCCGACTCACGGCCAACCGCGCCGCGGCCGAGGACATCGCGCAGGAGGTCTTCCTGCGGGCGCACGCGCGCTTCGACCAGCTCCGCACCAGCGCCACCATCGGCGGCTGGCTCAAGACGGTGGCCACCAACCTCGCCCTCAACCACCTCTCCCGCTACCGGCGCCGCTGGCGCTTCTTCTCCGAACTGCGCCGCGAGGACACCGGCGAGGGCCCCGGGCCCGAGGTTGAATTCGCCGCGCCCGACGAGCCGCGCGCCCCGGTGGAGGCCGCGGAACGCCGGGCCCGGGTGGAGCAGGCCCTGGCCGCGCTGCCGGACCACCAGCGGGTGCCGCTCGTGCTCTTCCATTTCGAAGACCTCGCCTACGACGAGATCGCCACCCGCCTCGGAGTCTCCTTGGCCAAGGTGAAGACCGACATCCTCCGCGGGCGGGCCGCCCTCGCGACCCTCCTCCGCGCCTCCGGCACCGTCCACGACCCCTTTCAGCCATGAACCCTCGCCTCGAACCCGCCCGTCTCCCCCCGGAACCGGATCCCCTCACGGCCTGGACCCACGCCACGCTCCGCTCGCTGCCGCCGCCCTCCGCGCCCGCCACGTTGGCCGGCCGGGTGCTCGCCGAACTCGCCCGCCGCGAGCGCCTGCCTTGGTGGCGCCGGGACTTCGCCTGCTGGCCGCGCGCCGCGCGTTGGACCTTCCTGACCATTGCCGCCGGCGGCGCGGGGTGCAGCGCCGCCGCCCTCACGGGTGGCTCCCATTGGCTGGACGCGATGCTCTCCCGCGTCGCCGCGGCCGCCTCTCCCTTGGCCTCCGTGGCCCAGTCCCTCCTCGAGGGTATCCTCGCCCTGCCCGCCGCGTGGCTGCAGGGGCTGGGCTTCGCGGTCGCGACGAGCCTCACCGTCTTGCTGGCCCTTGTGACCGCCTTGGCCCGCGTCGTCGTTCCCCGGTCCTGAATTCCTTGTCCGTCCATCCCGCCATGTCCTCCTCCTTTTTCGCCTCCTTCCTTCCGCGGTGGTCGCCCAGTCGCGGCCGCGGCGTGAGCCTCCTGGCTTCGCTTTTCCTGACGGTCCTGCTGCTCCCGGCCGCGGAACCAGTTGCGGCGCCATCCGCGGTCGATGCCCCCCCGACGCCCAAGGTCCGGGAGCGACGTGAGCGCAGTGAGCGGCCCCCGGTGGGCGATCAGGCCGTCGCGTCGGGCCAGGCCCGTCGTCAGGCGGTGGGCGTCTTCGGCTCGGTGGATGTGGCCGGAGAAGTTTCCCGCGACGCCGTGGCGGTCGTAGGCTCGGCGTTCGTCCGCCCGGGCGGGTCCGTCGGGGGCAGCCTCGTGAGCGTCCTCGGTTCCGCGGAACAGCGCGGGCGGGTGGGGGGTGACGTGGTGGCGGTGATCGGCGATGCCCTGATTGATGGTCCCGTGGGCGGGCAGGTCGTGGTGGTCGGCGGCACCTTGGAACTCGGGCCGGCGGCGGACCTGCGCCAGGGCTATGTGCTGGTCGGCGGCCAACTCCGGCGCGACGCCGCGGCCAAGGTGGCGGGCCAGGAGGTCAGCGTGATCTCCTCGGGGGCGTGGTCCGGCATCTCGACCTGGGTCCGCTCGTGCCTGTTCTGGGGCCGGCCGCTGGCCTTCCGGGAGGGGCTGGGTTGGGCTTGGTGGGCCGCGGCGGCGTTCGCGGCGCTGTACCTGTTGGTGGCGCTCCTGTTTCCCCGCCCCGTCGAGCGCGCCGTGGTAACCCTGGAAGCGCGTCCGGGCCTGACCCTCGTGGCGACCATCCTGACCGTACTCTGCACCCCTCTCGTCCTCACGGTGCTCTCCATTTCGGTGGTCGGGCTGGTCCTCGTGCCCGTGCTGGCGCTCGGCCTGCTGGCCGCCCTCCTGCTCGGGCAGGCCGCGTTCCGGGTCTGGCTGGGCCGGCGGTTGCTGAAAGTGCTCGGCGGGACCGGCGAGGGGATGGGATCCGCCCTGATCGCGGGCAGCGCGCTCGTGCTCCTGCTCTACACGGTGCCCCTGCTCGGCTTCGCGTTGGTGTTCACGCTGGCCTGGTTGAGCACCGGGGTGATGGTGCTGACCGCCGCGCTCGCCCTGCGCCGGGCCCCGGCGGCTCCGGCCGGAGTTCCGGCCGCCGGACCGGCCCCCGCCGTGGAATCGCCTCCGGTGGCCGGTGCCTATGCGGATCCGGCGGTCCTGCCGCGCGCCGGGTTCCTCGTGCGGAGCTTGGCCCTCGCGCTCGATGTGCTCGTGGTCGGGGCGGTCGTCGCCCTGATGCACGCCATCGCCCCGGCCTTCCTGCTCGTGCTCGCCGTCTACGGGGCCGTCCTCTGGCGCCTCCGCGGGGCCACGTTGGGCGGGATGATCCTCGGCCTGCGCGTGGTGCGGACCGACGGCAAGGACGTCGACTGGACCACGGCGGGCATCCGCGCCCTCTCCTGCTTCCTGTCGCTGCTGCCGCTCGGCCTGGGCTTCCTCTGGATCGCCTTCGACCGGGACCGCCAGGCGTGGCACGACAAGGTGGCCGGCACGGTCGTGATCCGCGTGCCCCGCGGGGTTTCGTTGGCCTGAGCGCGCTCAGCCACCGCCGGCTCGCCACCGCCGGAGGTCCTCCGGGGTGTCGAGGTCGGCGGCGAGCGCGGGCAGGTCGATCGGCGCCACCGGCAGGTCGCCGCCGTTCAGCAGGTCGCGCGCCCCCGCCTCGCCGGTCAGGCCCGTCAGCCGCGGGAAGAGCCGCCGGTGAAAGAACGCCGGCGCCCCCTGGCGTCCCCCATAACGTGCCGCCACGAGGTCGCAGCCAGTGGTCCGGTGTCCCTCGATCAGCCTGCGAACGACTGCGGCGTCGAACGCTGGTTGGTCCGCCAGCGCGACGATCGCACCCTCGAGGCGACGGGAGAATTGCGTGAGCGTCGCCACGCCTTCCCGCAGCGACGAGGCCATCCCTTCGGCCCACGCGGCGTTCTCCACCACCAGCACGGGATGCGGCGCCAGCGACGGCCGGATCACCGCCGCGTGCGCGCCCAGCACCACCACCACGGGCCAGACGGGCGCGGCCAACGCCGCCCCGACCGCGCGGAGCAGCAGCGGTTGCCCCCCCACTTCAAGGAGCTGTTTCGGCGTCCCCATCCGCGTCGAGGCCCCGGCCGCCAGCAGCACCAGCCCGCAGGGGAAGAAGTCAGGTCCCGTGGCCGCGGCGGCCCGCGTCGCCGTTCCGGCCTCAGCCATGGATGGGCCCTTCCCGCTCGCGCAACGGCCGGCCGTCGCGTCCGCCGAGCACCGCCTGCATCTCCGCGAGGATCGCCAACGCGACCTGCTCCGGTCCGTCCGCCCCGAGGTCCAGGCCCACCGGCGCGCGCAGCCTGCGCCCGAGCTCCGCCGCAGCTGCCGGCGCGGTCGCGGCCAGGTCGGCCAGGATCCGTGCGGCGCGCCGGCGCGGGCCCAGCAGGCCCACGTACGCCAGCGGACGCCCCAGCAGCGCGCCCAGCAGCGGCAGGTCGTGCACGTAATGGTGGGTCATCACCACCACGAGCGCGTCCGGCCCCGGATTGAGCCGCGGGATGAGTTGGTCGGCCGGTGCGGCCAGCACGCGCGTGGCGGCCGGAAACCGCTCCCGGGTCGCGAACGCCGGCCGCGGATCCCCGACGGTCACGTGCCAGCCCAAGGTGGCGGCGAGCGTCGCGAGGGGCTGCGCATCGTCTCCGGCGCCAAGGACGTACAGGGCCGGGGGCGGCTTGACGCGCTGCACCCATTCTCCCGGTTCTCCGCCCGCCGCGTCGTCGCCGAGGAGCCGCGTGCCCCACCGCTGCGGGTCAGGGCCCTCGTGCCGCACGCCCAGCGTGAGGAGGCGTCCGCCCGCCCAAGCGGAGGGAAGCTCCGTGGCCCAGGCCGGTACGGCATCGATCCGCTCCAGCAGCACGCGCACCACGCCGTGGCAGCCGAGGCCCACGCCCCAGACGAGGTCGTTCTCGGCGGTGGTGTCGTAAGTGACGACCTCCGCGACGCCGTGGCCGAGGATCCCGCGCGCCCGGGTCACAAGATCCTCCTCGAGGCACCCGCCGCTGATCGCGCCGAGGCGGCGGCCGTCCGCGGTGACCAGCAGCCGGGCGCCGGGACGGCGATAGGAGGAACCTTCGACGTGCACCAACGTCGCGAGCACCGCGGGCAGGTTGCCCGTTTCGCCGAGGGCGGCTGCGATGGCGGCCAGTTCCGGCATCCGCGCGGGCCCGCTCAGAGCGGTTCCTCAATCACCGGGTTTGTCAGCGCGCCGATCCCCTCGATGTCCACGGTCACCGTGTCGCCCGGCTGGAGCCAGACCGGCGGGTTGCGCGCGAAGCCCACGCCGTGTGGGGTGCCGGTGAGGATGACCGTCCCCGGCAGCAGGGTCTTGCTGGAGCTGAGGAAGGCGATGATCGCCGGCACGTCGAAGATCATGTCGTCCGTGCTCCAATCCTGCATCACCTGGCCGTTGAGCACGGTCCGGATGCGCAGCGCGTTCGGGCGGGGGAGCTCGTCGGGCGTCACGAGGACCGGCCCGAGCGGGCAGAAGGTGTCGAAGCTCTTGCCCTGGCACCATTGGCCGCCGCCGCCGTCGCGCTGCCAGTCGCGCGCCGAGACGTCGTTGGCGCAGGTGTAGCCGAGGACGTGGTCGAGGGCGTTCTCCCGGGTGGCGTTGCGGCAGGCCCGGCCGATGACGACGGCCAGCTCGCACTCGTAGTCCACCTTGGTGCTGGGCAGGTGCCGGGGTAGTTGGATGGGCCCGCCGGGATGCTGCACCGCGGCGGTGTTCTTCATGAAGAGCACCGGATGCGGGGGCAGGGGGCTGTTCGACTCGGCCGCGTGGCGGCGGTAATTCAGGCCGATGCAGAGCAGGTTCGTCGGCACCACCGGCGCGAGCAGCGGCCCCGGGGTGACGACCTGGTCGGTGACGTGGAACTCCCCGGGCACCGCGCCCGCCACGGCGCGGGCGGAACCGTCGGGTTGCAGCGCGGCCCAGGCCGGGCCCGCGGGGGTCTGGTGGCGGATGAGTCTCATGGCCTCGTGGTGCCGGAGCCCGCCGCGGGAGGCAAGCCGGGCCGCGGCCGGAGCGAAAGGCCGCGGGCGTCGAACTCAGCTTGGCGCGCAGTCGTCCGCGTCCGGCGGCGCGGGGTCGGGTGCGGCGGGCGGTTGGAGGAAGGCGTGCAACTCGGCGGCGAGGCGCGGGCCGAAGCCGGGCACCTCGGCGATCGCCTCCACCGGGGCGGCGCGGAGGCGCTGGATGTCGCCGAAGGCGGCGAGCAGGGCGGCGCGCCGCACGGGGCCGAGGCCGGGGAACTCGTCCAGCACGCTCTCGCGCAGGCGCTGCGAGCGCAGGTCCGCGTTGTAGGTGTTGGCGAAGCGGTGGGCCTCGTCGCGGAGGCGCTGCAGCAGGTTCAGGCCGGGGTGGTTGAGCGGCAGGTTGAGCGGCGCGCGGCCGTCGGCGAAGAGGATCGTCTCGTGTCGCTTGGCGAGGCCGATGACGGCCGGCGGCGTGAGGTCCAGCGCGACAAAGGCGCGCAGCGCGGCGCCGATCTGGCCGCGGCCGCCGTCGATGACCACGAGGTCGGGCAGCGGCTTGCCCTCGGCGGCGAGGCGGCGGTAGCGGCGGCCCACGACCTCCTCCATCGCGCGGTAGTCGTCGTTGCCCACGAAGCTGCGGATCTGGAAGCGGCGGTACTGGTCCTTGTCGGGGCGGCCGTCCGTGAAGCGCACCATCGCGGCGACGACGAAGGTTCCCGAGATGTGCGAGATGTCGAAGCACTCCATCGCCGCGGGGGGCGTGGGCAGGGCGAGGGCCTCCTGCAGGGCCGCGAGCGCCGCGGCGCCGCCGGCGGGCCGCACGGGATCGACCCGTTCGAAGCGGCGGGTCCGGCGCAGCGTCTCCTCGAGGGCGAAGACGATGTCGCGCAGTTCCGCCGCCCGCTCGAAGTCGCGGCGCTCCGCGGCGGTGATCATCTCGGCCCGCAGCGAGTCCACCCACTCGCGGGATTTCCCCTCGAGGAAGGCGCAGGCGGCGTCGACGCGTTCGCGGTAGGCGGCCGGGGTCACCACGTGATCGCCGCCGTAAAGTTCGGCCCGGACGTCGTCGTAGAGGCGCCAGCTGCCGTCCTCCAGCCGGGTCGGCGTGCCGTCGCCGAGGAGCACGCCGAACTGGCGCCGCATCTGCGCGAGCGTGCGGCGGAGCAGGCCGCTGTGGGCGAACGGGCCGAAGTACCGCGCCCGGTCCTCCTTACGGAGGCGGGTGAGGCGGAAGCGCGGCAGTTCCTCGCCGAGGTCCACGCGCACGAGCAGGAAGCGCTTGTCGTCGGTGAAGTCGGTGTTGTACCGCGGGCGCCACTGCTTGATCAGGCGGCCCTCCAGCAGCAGCGCCTCGGGCTCGGAGCGCACCTCGATCACCTCGAAGTCGGCGATCAGCTCGAGCAGCGCCCGGATCTTCGGCTGGGAGGTGCGGAACGCGCGGCTGCGCTGGAAGTACGAGGAGACGCGGTGCCGGAGGCTGCGCGCCTTGCCGACGTAGAGGATCCGCCCCAGGCGGTCCTTCATCAGGTACACGCCGGGGCGCTCCGGCAGGCGGCGCACCTTCTCCTTCAATGTCGTCGGCTCGTGTTCAGGCATCGTTCCCGCGCGGCCGCTCGTCATCTGGCCGCTGGCAATTCCGGACAATCCGCCTACGGTCCCCGGCCCGCAAGATGCAATCCTCCCCGCCCGCCGTCCCCTCCGCCCGCCGCGCCGTGTCCGCGGTGCGCTATGAATTGCTCACGCTGGGCGACGAACTGCTCCTGGGCCTCACGGCGAACGGCCACCTCACCTTCATCGGCTCCCAGCTCGGCCGGCGCGGCGCGCTCCTCCAGCGCAACGTCACCCTCACCGACGAGGCCGACGCGATCGCGGCGCAGTTCCGGGAAAGCTGGGCGCGGGCCGACGTCGTGATCACCACGGGCGGCCTCGGGCCCACCTGCGATGACCGCACCCGCGACGCCGTGGCCGCGGTACTCGGCCGCCGGCTGGTGCACGACCCCGTGGTCGAGGCGGCGATCGCGGAGCGCTTCGCCCGCATCGGGCGGAAGATGACGCCCAACAACCTCAAGCAGGCCCAGGTGTTCGAGGGGGGCGAGGTGCTCGCCAACGCCAACGGCACCGCGCCCGGCCTCTGGGTCGAGCAGGACGGCAAGGTGCTCGTGATGCTGCCCGGGCCGCCGAACGAGCTCCAACCGATGTTCCTCGGCCAGGTCGTCCCCCGGCTGGCCGCGCGCGGCCTCCTCCGCGACCGCGAGGCCTACGTCCAGCTGCGCACCGCCAGCGTCGGCGAGTCCGCCCTCGAGACCCGCCTCCAGCCCATCTTCGACCGCGCCGGGCCCGGCCTCAGCGTCGCCTTCTGCGCCCACCAGGGCGCCGTCGACCTGCGCCTCAGTTCGCCGGACGGTTCCCTCGACGAGGCGGCGGTCGAGGCGGTGGCGGCGGAGTGCGCCGCGCTGCTCGGCGACGACGTGGTCTGCCGTGGGCACGATTCCCTCGCCAAGGTCTGCGCCGACCTGCTTCGTGCGCAAGAGAAGCGGCTGGCCGTGGCCGAGACCGCCACCGGGGGCCTGCTCGCCCAGGCGTTCACCGAGTCGTGCGGCGCCTGCAAGTTCTTCGCGGGTGGCGTCGTCGCCTGCACCAACGACACGCAATCGCAGCTGCTCGACGTGCCCGAGTGCCTGCTGCTGCAGCATGGGGCCGCCAGCGAGGAGGCCGCGGTCGCGATGGCGACGGGGGCCTCGGAGACGCTGGGAGCCGACTATGCGCTCGCGATCACGGGGTTCGCCGGCTCCGCCGAGACGAGCGGGGCGGGCAACCCGGTGGGCACGATCCACGTGGGGCTGCTGACGCCGGGCGGGGTCTGGGCGAAGAAACTCAGTTACCCGGGCCCGCGCGGCACGATCAAGGTCCGCGCCGTCAACGCGGCCCTCGACTGGCTCCGGCGCGAGCTGCTGCGGGTCGCCCGCGGCGAAGTCACACCGGTGCGGCGCGCGGCGACGATCTGAGGTCGGTGTGGCCGCGGCTGCAGCCGCGGATGAGAAGCGACGAGCCAGGTCGGTGGACGGTCGAACCGTGGGCGGAGGACGTCTGACTCGTGGACTCCGCGGCAACGGCCGCGGCCACATTCGGCGTCGGCTCCCATGCGGCGTCAGCTCAGGGCGCTGGTTCCAGCAGGCCGGCGAGGACGGCCACCGCTTCCTGCCGCACGGTCAGCACGGCCCGTAATTCCGCGCGCGCGCGTGCCAGCCGCGCCTCCCGCTCCCGGTGCAGCTCGTGCGCGCGGGCCAGCCGCAGCCGGAGCTCCGCGTCCGGCAGGCCGTCGCGGACCGCGGTCCGCAGCGCGTCCTGTGCCGTTCGTTCCGGCCCGGCCGGTTTCGCCTTGTCCTTCAGACCCGCCCCGTTGCCGGCGGCTTGCACCGCGGCGATCCGTGCGGAAATCACCGCCCACTCGGCATCATCCGCCACGCGCAGCGCCTCGCGGAGGCGCGCCAGCCCGCGGGCCGATTCCGCTCCCGCGTCGCGCGCAGGCGGGTCGCCGCCCGCAAGCTTCAGCTCCCGCTTCTCCTCGCGGGCCGGTTTGCCGGGCTTGGCCGGCTGGTCCGGGGCGGCGGCGGCCGGGGCAAGGAGGAGGGCGGCGAGGAGGATCGGGCGAACGCGGGCGAGGGGCGGCAGCACGGCGCGCATAACGGTGCCCGGCAAGACGCGACCCGGCGGAAGGGGTTACCGCGCGTCCCGGTCAGCGGTAAAAATAGAACGCCAGCACCGCCGCGAGGGCGATCCGGTACCAGGCGAACACGGCGAGCCCGTGGCGGGTCAGCCAGTTGACCAGGAAACGCACGCAGATCGCCGCGGTGACCGCCGCAACCACGCCGCCCAGCAGCACCATCGGCCAGCCGAAGACCTCGATCATCACCGCGCCGCCGCGGAGGCTCTTGTAGATCGAGGCGGCGGTCAGCGTGACGAACCCGAGGATGAAGCTGAATTCGGCCGCGCGCCGCGGGTCGAGGCCCGCGAAGTAGCCGCCCACGATGGTCATCATCGAGCGGCTCGTGCCCGGCCACATCGCGAGGCACTGCAGCAGGCCCACGGTCGCGGCGCCCCGCGGGGTCAGCTCGTCGCGGCCGACCCAGTTGCCCGCCGCGACCCGCCGGCGATGCCAGGCCTCCGCGGCGAACATCAGCAGTGCGCCGGCGACCAGGGCGATGATCACCGCCCCCACCGAGAACAGGTTCTCCTCGATCCACTTGCTGGCGAGGAAGCCGATCCCGGCGGCCGGGACGAAGGCGATGACGACGTTGAGCAGCAGTCGGCGGCCGGCCGGATCGCGCCCGAGGAGGCCGCGGGCCATCGACATGAGGGGACCCCAGTACAACAGCGCCACCGCCGCGATCGCGCCGAACTGGATCACCACGATGAACGTGTCGGCCGCGTTCTTTACCGTGAGCGGCTCGCCCGGCCGGCCCTCCTTCGGCTTCCGGTGCCAGCGCGGCTGGCCGTCGGGTCCGAGCAGGGGCTTCGGGTCATCCAGGCCCAGCAGGCGCGTGCCGATGATCAGGTGCCCCGTCGAGGAAATCGGCAGGAACTCGGTCACGCCCTCGATCACGCCCAGAATGATCGCGTCGCGGGCGCTCAATTCCGCGGCGGGGGCCTCCGGCGCGGCGGGCGCGGGGGCGGCGGCCCGGGCGAGCGCGGCCGCGGCCAGGAGGAGGGCGAGCAGGCGCAGCTTCATGATTGGAGTGGGGTGACAGGCCGGCGGAGTTTTCGCAATCCCATTTCGTTGATTGGAAGTGGGTTAAGTAAAAACCGACCCGGGCTACGCAGTTTCCGCCTCACAGGGTGTCGAAGAGCCGCTGGAGGCACGCGGGGTCTTGGGTGCGGGTGAGGCCGAGTTGGAGCAACACGCGGGCCTTCTGGGGGTTAAGCTCGCCGGCGGCGATGAAGCCGGCGGCGTCGTCATCGACCTCGATGTTGCGGGCGACCACGCCGCCGCCGGTGCGGGAGCTCCGAACGACGGCCACGCCAGCGGTGGCGGCCGCGCGGGCGGCGGTGAGGGCGGCGGCGCCGAGATTTCCGTCCCCGACGCCGGCGATGACGATCCCGGCGGCGCCCGCGGCGACGGCGGCGTCGATCAGGCCCCGGCCCATGCCGGCGTGGGCGCAGACGAGGTCCACGCGGGGGAGGCTGGTGCGGCCGGCGAGGTCGAAGGGGGGGGCGGGCGGGTGTTTCTGCGGCGGCGCGTGGACGTGGAGGCGGCCGTGCGAAACGAGGCCGGCGAGCCCGCGGGGTCCGCTGCGGAAGGTGCCCACCTGCGTCGTGTTGGTCTTGGTGATCTCGCGGGCGAAGTGGAGCTCGTCGTTCGCGACGACGAGGACCCCGCGGCCGACGGCGGCGGGATGCGCGGCCACGGCGACGGCGTTGAACAGGTTCATCGGCCCGTCCGCGCTGATGGCGGTGGCCGGGCGCATCGCGCCGACGAGCACGACCGGCCGCGTCGCCGGCAGGACGAGGTGCAGGAAGTAGGCCGTCTCCTCCATCGTGTCGGTGCCGTGGGTGATCACCACGCCCCGCAGGTCCGGTTCGGCGAGGGCCGCGGCGGTCCGGTGGGCGAGTCGCAGCCAGGTGGCGTCGTCCATGTCCTGGCTGCCGATCGCGGCGACCTGCTCGACCTCGACCGTCGCGAGTTCCCCGAGGCCGGGCACCGCGGCGAGCAGGGCCTCGGCCGAGAACACGGCGGCGCGGTAGCCGGCCGCGGCCGGGGTGGCCTGGGCGCCGGCGATGGTGCCGCCGGTGGCGAGGAGGCGGACGCGCGGGGGCACGATCGGCTACTCCATCCGGAAGGCCACCGCGGGGGCGGCGAGGCGCAGCGCGGCGGGGGGCTCGGCGGCATCGACCTGCAGGACGACGGTGTTGAGCCCGGCGCGGGCCTCGGCGGTGAACGTGGCGCCGGGGCGGACGGGGCGGCCGTTGACCCACGCGGCGGTCGCGGCGCCCTCGAGGGTGAACGTGACCGGACCGGCGCCCGTCGCCTCGAACTGGGTGGCGGCGTAGAGCCCCCGGCTGTTTTGCCGGAAGTTGAAGGCCCCCGCGAACGCGTCCGCGGGCAGGCGTCCGCTCACCAGCGCGTAGGCGGTCACCCAGTGCTCGAGCGCGAAGTCGCCCTGGACGACGCGCTCGGCGCCGAGGTGCTGGTTGGCGCTGACCACGTTGTAGATCCGCCAGAAACGGGCGACGCCCCCGCGGGCCGCGTCGTAGTCGCCGGGCTTGCCGAGCTGCATCAGGAACCGGAACAGGTCGAGCCGCTCCTCGGGCAGGAGGCCGTCGAGCAGCCCCGCGGGCATCAGGGAGCCGACGCTGGTGCGGCGGGTGACGGTGCGGGCGGGCAGGGTGACCAGCTGGTTGGCGGCGGTGCGGAGGACGATCTCCCCGCCGGCCTCGCGGACGACCATCCCGCTGTGTTCCTGGCCGTCGGCGGTGGTCAGGAGCATCGCGTGGTAGCCCTCCTTGATCTTGGCGCCCGGGTTGAGCATCGATTCGACGAGGTAATCGGCCGGGGCGCTGGCGCCGATGCTGGTGAGGTCGGGGCCGAGGCGGCCGCCGGCGCCGCCGATGGCGTGGCAGGCGACGCAGGCGAGTTCCGTCCGGCGGTAGAGGCGTTCGCCGCGGGCGGCGTCGCCGCGGGCGAGGGCGTCCTGCGCGAGGGCGCGGAGGGCCTCGGGGGTGGTGGCGGCTTCGCCGAGGGTCAGGCCGGCGGCCTGGAGCAGCACAGGCACGAGGGCCTGGTGCTGGTTGCCCTCGCGGGCGGGGCGGAGGCCGGCGCGGGCGATCGCGGCGGGCGGCGGATCCTTGGGCAACTCGGCGGCGAGGCGGGCGCTGGCCCCGCGTACGCCGAGCAGGCCGCGCCAGAGTTTTTCCGCGGCGGCCTCGTCGGCGGGCAACCGGAAGACGGCCGGCAGGACGGTGAGGGCGGCGTTGAGGTTCACGCCGGCGAGGGCGACGGCCGCCTCGCGGCGCACCCCGGCGTCGGTCCCCTCGGTCGTCGCGAGCTGGCGCAGTTCCGGGACCGCGGCGCCGCCGAGGTCACGCAGGGCGGCGAAGGCGGCGGCGCGGTCGGCGGGGGCGAGGCCCGGGCGGGCGGCGGTGGCGGCGAGTGGTGCCGCGAGCGCCTGCAGCTTCCAGGCCCCGGCGAGCGGCACGGCCGCACGGCGGACGGGCGCCGCGGGTGACTCCAGCAACGCGCCGAGGGCGGCGAGCTCACCGGTGGGCCGGGCGTCGCGGACGCGGGCCGCCTGGGCGAGCGCCTCGAGGGCGCGGGCCGCCACGGGTTCGGGGAACGTTCCGGCCAGGGTCTCCTGGAACAGGCGGGTGAGCTCGGCCGGGCCGCCCGCCGCGCCGATCAGCTCGATCCACGGGCCGCGGCCGTCCCGCGGCAGCCCCTGGCGGGCCAGCAGGCCGGCGAGCACCTCCGCCGCTCGGGCGGGTTCGACGGCGCGGAGTCCGAATTCGAGCGCGGCCTCGCGGCCGGCCGGATTCCAAGTGCCGTCGGCGACGCCCGCGAGCCACGGCGTGGCGAGCTCGTTCATGGTCAGCCAGAGCGCGTGGTCGAGGTAGGGATCCATCGTCTGGCCGAGGACGCCGAGGGCGACGTCGGCGGCGGCGAGCGTGCCTTGGCGGCCGAGGGCGCGGACGGCCTCGAGGCGGACGCGGGGGTGCGGGTCGGCGGCGAGCCGGGTGAGGGCGGGCAGGGCGCCGGCGACGGGCAGGGCGCGGACCGCGGCGGCGCGGACGCGCGGATCCTGGGCGCCGAGCAGGGCGGTGTCATCCGCGTGGGTGGGCAGGTCGAGGGCCTGGCGGAGCCAGCGGGCCTGCAGGCGGGCGGCCTCGGTCCGCGGGGCGGCGGACCAGGTGTTCAGGTCGGCCGTGATGGCGGCGCCGCGGGTGAGGAGGACGCGACGGGCCTGTTCCTGGGCGTAGCCGTCGGGGCCGGCGAGGCGGTCGAGCAGGTCCGCGTTGGCCAGCCGGGTCAGGTCCACGCGGGGCAGCGCGGGGCGACCCTTCACGGAGATGCGCCAGATGCGGCCGTGGGCCTTGTCGCGGCGCGGGTCGCGGAAATCCACCTCGCCGTGCTGGATGATCGGGTTGCTCCAGTCCGCGACGTAGAGGGCACCGTCCGGCCCCATCCGCAGGTCGATCGGGCGGAACGAGGCGGCGGTGGTGCGCAGCAGGTCGGGTTGTTCGCGGGTGACGTAGCCGGAGCCGAGTTCCTCGGCGCGGTAGCGGACGAGGCGGTGGGCGCGGAAGTCGGCGGTGACGAAGTCGCCCTGCCAGTCGTCCGGGAAGTGGGGGCTGCGGATGATCTCGAGCCCGCAGTACTTGGGGGTGGTGCCGGGGGTGATGCTGGCGAGGACGCGGCGCGCGGGGGCGAGGGTGCGGTAGGTGGCGCCGGGCACGGCCCAGCTGATGCCGGAGTTACCCGCGCCGTCGGTGGCGAACGACTGGCCGAAGTCGTCGATCTGGTGGCCCCACGTGTTGACCCAGCCGCGGTAGCGGACCTCGGTGTGGAGGGTGCGCGGGTCGAGGGCGAAGATGCCGCCGGCCCGGAGGCGGACGACCCCGTGCGGCGTCTCGGCGGTGGTGCGGGTGTAGACGGACTGCGCGAGGTTGAGGCGTCCGTCGACGCCCCAGCGGAGGGTGTGGAGGTTGTGGTGGGTGTCCTCGGTGCCGAAGCCGCTCAGCACCACGCGGCGCTCGTCCGCGCGGTCGTCGCCGTTGGTGTCGCGGAAGTGGAGGAGTTCGGTGCTCTGGGCGACGTAGACCCCGCCGTCGCCGACCTCGAGGCCGGTGGGGATGAGGAGGCCGTCGGCGAAGACCGTGGCCTTGGTGGCGCGGCCGGCGCCGGTGGCGTCCTCGAGAATGAGGATGCGGTCGGTGGCGGCCTGGCCGGGTTCGATCTGCGGGTAGAGTTCGGAGCTGGCGACCCAGAGGCGGCCGCGGGCGTCGAAGTTCATCTGGATCGGCTTGTGCAGCAGGGGATTCTCGGCCCAGAGGGTGACCTCGAGGCCGTCGGCGACCTCGAATTCGGGGCGGGCCTGCGGGGTGAAGACGGCGGCCGCGTTGCCGATGCGGCGGGGGATCTCCGGGACGTCGGCGGGCTGGAGGGGTCGGAGGCGGGCGATGCGTTGCTCCTCGGCGGCGATGAACTCGTCGAACCGGAGCACCTCCGCGGCGTTGCGGCCCTGCTCGCGCTTCCGGAAGCCGAAGATGTAGGCCATGTTGGCCGGCCGCGAGCGGTGGAAGAACCACTCGTTCTTGCGGAGGATCGCCTGGCGCAGGGCCTCGGCGTGCGGGCTGGTCCGCCACGCGCCCGCGGCGCCGAAGAGCTCGTCCTCGAGCAGGGTGGCGAGCGCGCGGTAGCCGTCGCCGGTGGGGTGGATGCCGTTGGCAGTGAGGCGCGGGGCGGGGCGGCGGGCGGACAGGAGTTCGAAGAGGGGCACGTGGCGGGCGCCGCGGGCCTGGGCGAGTTCCGCGACGACCGCGGCGTAGCGGGTGAGGGCGGCGTTACGGGGCGCGGCGTTGGGCCAGGGTGCGCCGAGCTGCTCGTGCGGGAGCGGCGAGAGCAGGACGAGGCGCACGCCCGGGGCGACGCGCGCGGCCTCGTCGAGCAGGCGCGCGTAGTCCGCGCGGAAGCGGGCCAGGCCGGCCTCGCCGTCGAAGGAGCTGGCCATCCCGTAGCCCACCAGCAGCACCGTCGGCCGCGTTTCCTCAAGCTGGCGGACCAGCTGGCGCCAGCCTTCGTCGGCGGGTTCGTGGCCCGCTTGGAGCAGGCTGAGGCCGAAGCGCGAGTCGCCCGCCGGGGTGTCGCCGTTCCAGCCGAGGTTGCGGAAGGTGATCGCGCGTTCGGCGAACCGGGTGGTGAGCATCAGCTCGATCCAGCCGTGGTGTTGTTCGCCCTCGACGAGGCCGTCGCCGAGGAAGGCGACGCGGTCGCCCTCGCGGAGGTCGAAGGGGGCGGGGGTGGCCGCGAAGGCGGCGAACGGCAGCAGGAGCAGGGGCAGGAAGCGGAGGCGCATCGGAAAAAAAGGGGGTGGCGCGAGATGACGCGCGAGACCCCGGGGCGGGGCAAGCCCCGAGGCGGGTCAGAGCAGCAGGCGGCTGAGCCGTGGGGCGACCCGCCCAACGGCTCGCGTCGGGCCCCGGAGCCGGGCCGCACAAGGCGCAAAGGGTTGCATCCGCGGTCGGGGCCGTGCGTGGCGTCCATGGACGCCGCGGGCCCGGAGGGGCAGGAGCCGCCAAGACGGGGGTTCTAGCCGAGGTGCTTCCGACCGCGGAGCTTTTCGGGCAAGAAGGCCTCGCTGCCTTGGTCCGCAGCCCTCCGTTCCGAGCGCTCGCCCTGAAGCCTCCGCGGCGTCTATGGACGCCACCATCAGCGTGGTCCACGCCCAGGGGCCCTTTGAGCCTTTTGTGGCCATCGTCTGACTCGATCGGCTCGAACCAGGTTGGCCGCAAAAGGCGCAAAGGGTTGCATCCGCGGTCGGGGCCGTGCGTGGCGTCCATAGACGCCGCGGGCCCGGAGGGGCGGGAGCCGCCAAGGCGGGGCTTCGAGCCGAGGTGCTTCCGACCGCGGAGCTGTAGGGGCAAGAAGGCCTCGCTGCCTTGGTCCGGAGCCCTCCGTTCCGAGCGCTCGCCCTCAAGTCTGCGCGGCTTCTATGGACGCCACCGCCAGCGTGGTTCACGCCCAGTGCCCTCTGTGCCTTTGGTGACTATCCTCCGGCCAACTCCCGCGAGGAAAGTTGGTCGCAAGGGGCGCCAAGGGTGCCCCTGAACGGAAGAGCGCAGGCGGAGCCGTTCGTCAGAGCAGCAGGGCGTCGATCGGGTCCGGCGCCGCGCGTCCGTGCTGGAGCCACGCGAGTCCGATCCCGGCGAGTCCGACGTGGAATCCGAGCGGCGGGAGGCCGGTGGGGTGGCTGAAGCCCGGCGGTCCCGGGCGGGCGGTGGTGGCCACCGTGATCCGGTCCGCCTCCGCGATCCAAACGGGCGCGGCGAGGGCGGCGCCGGCGGTGCGCAGGATCCACGCGCGCCCCAGGTTGCCGCAGCACAGGAAGTCGTGGGGCCCGAGGGGTTGGGCCGCGGTGTGCCGCAGCGCGCGGTCGAGGGCGTCGCGCCACCGGGGGGCGTCGCGATGCTCGGGCGCGACCTGCAATGCCCGGAGGCGCGCGAGGCCGATGCCGGGCGCGCCGTGGCACCAGGAGGCCATCCCGGGCCCCGCCGGCACGTCCGGACGAAGATCCCGCCAGTTGCCGGTCGCGGCGTCGAAGATCGTCTCCTCGTAGGCGAAGCCGGCCGCCCCGGCGTCGATCAACGTTTCGTCCCCGAGGGCGACGCCGATCTCAATCAAGGCGAGGCCGATGCCGCTGGCGCCGTGTGAGAGTCCGGCGAGGGGTCGGGAAAGGTTCGGGGCCCGCCACCCGCCGTCCGGGCCCTGGGCGGCCCGCAAGCGTTCGCCGAGCCAGGCAAGCAGCGCCCGTCGTCGTGGACAGGGCACCGCGTGTTCCCGGCGCGCCAGCGGACCCGCCAAGCCGGAGAGGCCCGTGAGGAACCCGGCATCGTGGTCCGCCGGCAGGTTCTCCGGGGTCAGCGAGGAGAGCCACGCGTCGCGCCCGGCGGCCCAGTCGCCGTCCGCCTCCGTGGCGGCCAGCCAGTCCTGCCAGCGCAGGATGCCTCCCAGCCCCGTGTAACCTGGCCCGCTGCGGGCGAGCACCGCGCGGGCGGAGTCGGACGCCCACCGCGTGCGCAGGCCGGCCAACGTGGCGGCGAGGACGGTCCGGGCGGCCGTATCCTCCGGGTGGTGCCGCACCCACAGGGTGAGAAACGCGGCGAGGCCGGGCTCGCCGTCGCTCCAGCGTTCCCCCGGGACCTCGGGCAGGAGCAGATCCCCCCGGGGATGGGCGCCTCGGCCGAGCCAGCAGGGCCGACCGGCGGGATTGCGGGTGTAGCGGGCGAGGAGTTCGTCGCGCACCGCCTGGGCGGCGGCGGCGGGAGCGGCGACCGGCGGCCAGGCCGCAGGCGCGCGGGCCGTGCCCAGGGCGCGGGCGATGGCCTCCTGCCACGCCAGCCACGTCTCGTCGCCGCCGGCGAGGCGCGCCTCCGCCCGGGCGAGTCCCGGATCGTGCTCCTCCCCGACGATCGCGGTGAAGCGGGGGATGTCGTGCCGGGCGAGGGCTACGATCTCCTCCCCGACGAGTGGACCCGGGGAGCGGGTCGCGGCGAGGCGCTGGAAGATCGCCGTCCGGACCGTCGGCGTGCGCAGGGCGGCCGGGGCCGTCGCCTCCGCGAGCAGGGCGGCGTAAACCCGCGTGGGGCGCACGATTCGCCGCCGGACGAGCCCGCGGCACGAGGCCAGTTCCGCCGCCAGCCGCACCCGTCGGGCGGGTTCGCGCCACGCCCGCCACGCTTCCCGGTAGCCCGCGAGCAGGTCCGGCAGGTGCTCCGCCAGCGGCGCCGCGGGACGCGATCCGGTCGCGCCACTCCTTCCGGCCGGCCCGGGCACCATGGCATCGGTGTTGACGTACCGCCAGGCCGGCGCAGCGCGTGCGCCGGGATCATGGCCAAGGCCGCTCGGGTCGAACCAGCCCGCGCCCCCGCGGTCCACGACCAGCACCGGCAGCAGCCCGACGTGCAGGACCGAGTCGAGCACGGGTTGCAGTTCCGGATCCGCCGGCGCCTCTTGGGGAGGCGTGAACAGGGTTTCCAGGTCGATCGCGACGGGCCCGGCGGCGGTGGGCACGATGTTTTCGTGATGCAGGTCGCTCAGGCCGGTCAACTGGGCCAACGCCAGCAGCCTCCCGGCCTGCCGGAAGTAAGCGGGCGGATCGGCGGGCGGGGCGGGCTCGATCCACGCCACGTAGCCGTGGGAGGCGCCCACCGGCAGCACCTCGGCCGCGGCGGGCGGCGTTGCGGCGCCGTCGAAGGCGGCGGCCAGCAGGTGGGACCAGCGCGCGTCGAGGCGCAGGTCGCGGGGCTTGTAGGCGAGGCGTCGTTCGCCGCCGGCGGTGGCGAAGGTCAGCCGGACGACGGTGCGGCCGCCGGCGTGCGGATCGCCGGCGCCGGGTTCGATGCGGAGCAGGCGGGTCTCCGGACCGAGGCCCCACGTCCGCGCGAGGGCCGGGGCGTCGCCCGCGAGGCGCTGGAGCAGTTCGCGTGTGGCGTCCCGCCAGTGGTCCCGCAGGACGGCGATCAGGTCCGGCGCGGCGGGATGGCGGTCGAGCCAAGCGGCCCAGCCGGCCGGCTCCGCGAGGGTGCGGCAATAGGCGGCGTACCGGTGCACGCCGGCCGTCGGGATGGCCGCGGCGGGGGCCAGGCGCAGAAACAGGGCCTCGCCCGCGGGCCGGTCGCGGAACCAGTCCGCGTGCAGCGCGGGGGCGAGGGCGGCGCAGAGCCGGGTGAGGGCGTGGGCGCGCAGGTCGTCCCGCGCCGTTGGTTCGAGCCGCGCGAGCCAGGCGGGAGGCAGCGCGGCCGCGAGGTCCCGCCAGGCGGCGGCGACGAGGGGGGCGGCGACGTGTGCGAAGGGCGGGAGGGCCCGCCCGCCAGCCGCGGCGGAGGCTTCCCAGAGCGGGGCGACGCGCCCGGCGAGCCAGGCTTCGTCCTCCGCCGGCGCGGGGCCGGAGGCGGATACCGGCGGCAAGGTGGCTTCAGCTCCGCGGCGACGTGCTCACCAGGGAGTTTCGCACATCCGCGGGTTGGCGACGGTGTCGAACCCGGCGCCGCCGGCGACGCCGTCGAGTTCGCCCGCGCCGAGGGGGCGGTTCTGGAACATGGTGGCGTCGAGGGTCAGGCCGTGCGCGCGGGCGACAGCGATGGCGGCGTCAAGCGAGGCGGCGGCCCGGAACTGGGCGGCGAAGGCGGGATCGGCCGCGAGGCGGGCCTGAAGGGCTTGGAGGGCGGAGTGGCTCATTGGGGAACGAGGCAAATCTTGGGGTCGAGAGTGAGGTCGATTCCCGCGCCGCCGGCGACGCCGTCGAGTTCCCCCGCGCCAAGCGGGCGATTCTGGAACATGGCGGCGTCGAGGGTGAGGCCGTGCGCGCGGGCGACGGCGATGGCGGCGTCAAGCGAGGCGGCGGCCCGGAACTGGGCGGCGAAGGCGGGATCGGCGGCGAGGCGAGCCTGGAGGGCGTCGAGGGCGGAGTGGCTCATGGTGGGGAGGTGGTTGAGGGTAATGAGGCGTGGTAGGGCGCTCAGCGGCCGTCGTTCCAGAGGATGTGGGTGCCACTTTTGCCGGCTACGGCGAGATCTTTCCAGCCGTTGCCGTCGAGGTCGGCGACGCGGATCTGGAGACCGGTGCCGGGGCCGCCGTCGGCCAGCATATGCTTGGTGAAGCGGCGCTCGGCGGCGTTCCACTTGTAGAGGGCGACGCAGCCCGGCTCGTTGTCGCCGGGATCGTTGCCGCTGTGGGCACGCACGCGGCGGCCGGTGATCAGGTCCGGCTGGCCGTCGCGGTCGAGGTCTTCCCAGACCAGGCAGTGGTTCTGGGAGATCTTGTCGTCGATCACGAAGTGGCGCCAGTTGGTGCTGCCGTCGCGGTTGGGGTCGCGCTGCTCCTCCCAGTAGAGGCCGTAGTTGTGGCCGTGGCCGCGGATGATGTCGTGGCGGCCGTCGCCGGTGAGGTCGACCACGATCATCGGGGTGCTGGCGTGCGGCCAGGTCCAGTCGGCGTGGCGGCGCCACGGGCCGGCGGCGAGGTTTCCCGCGGGGCGCTCGTACCAGCCGTTGCCGTAGAGGATGTCCTCGCGGCCGTCGCCGTTGATGTCGCCGAAGCCGATGCCGTGGCCGTTGACGAACGGGGCCCCGGGCTGGATCACCCAGGGCGCGAGGATGGGCTCGCCGGCCGGGCCCTTCGCGAAGCGGTACGCCATCAGCGCGTTGGCGTGGCCGTAGGAGTTTACGACGTACTCCGGCACGCCGTCGCCGTCGAGGTCGCGCAGGGCGGTCCACTCGTTCTGCATCAGCTTGGTCTCCACCAGCACGTGCTGGCGCCACAGGGCGGTGCCGGTGAGCCCGGCGGCGCCGGGATTCTCGTACCAGTACACCTTCGAATCCATGAACGCGCCGGTGACGATGTCCGGGTAACCGTCGCCGTTCACGTCGTGGGCGTGCTCGCCGCAGTTGGTGACGTAGTCCTTCCCGAAGGGCTCGAGCTGGCGGAGCTTGCGCTTGGTGGTGAAGGCGGGGCCCTCGTACCAGTATTCGCCGGCGCTGACGTCCGGTTTGCCGTCGCGGTTGAAGTCGGCGATCGCGCAGCCCTCGTTGTTGTCCACGTGGAGCTGCTGCACGCGGATCTTGAGCAGCGGTCCGGCGGGGCCGCCCTTCTTGGGCGCGGCGGCGGGGAGCGGGAGCGCGAGGGCGAGGAGGGTGAGCAGGGCGGGGGTGCGCATCGGGGGATGGTTCAGACCTTGAGATCGAGTTCCCAGCCGGACCGGTAGGTGCGGCGGAGGAGGCGGTTGGCGGCGGCGGAGTTGAGGACGCGGAGGCGGCCGGCGTCCCACTGGAGGATGTCGCCGGGCTGGCGGATGGCGACGGTGCCGAGGATGACGGCCTCGGCCATCGGGCCGGAGCGGGCGAAGTCGGAGTCCGCGGGGGTGCCGCTCAGGCAGGCGTCCACGAACGCGTGGTAATGGCTGGGGCCGGTCAGGTTCGGGCGGGTGAGGTCGGCGAACTTCGAGGCCGGGTGGAGGCGGGGGCCGGAGGTGTGGGGCAGGAGCAGGGCGCCCTCGGTCCCGATCACGAGGGCGGCTTCCTCGGGGTACTTGGCGAAGCCGAGGTCGCGGGCGATCGCCTGGGCCTCGGCGGGCGGGAGGAATTCGCCGTCGAACCACTCCACGGTGAAGTCCGGGCCCTCGGTGGCTGCGTTCCCGGGGAACTTCCAGGTGATGTGGTTGCCCTGCGGCCAGGTGTCGCCGCGGCGGGCGGCCGATTTGCGCCAGGAATCCTGCACGTTGGCAGTGATGGTGCGGGGGGCGGTGAGGCCGAGGCCCTTCCAGACGGCGTCGAGGATGTGGCAGCCGATGTCCCCCGACCAGCCGGTGCCGAAGTCCTGCCAGGCGCGCCAGGTGGTGGGGTGGTAGATCTGGGGCGCGTAGGGGCGGGCGGGGGCGTTGCCGAGCCAGAGGTCCCAGGCGAGGCCCTCCGGGGGCGGGGTGCCGGTGGCGGGGCGGGGGCCCTCGAGCCGGTAGCGGCCGGCGGTGGAGCGGTTGGAACAGAGGTAGGCGCGGCGCGCCTTGCCGATCGCGCCGGAGCGGAGGAGGTGGACCGCGAGGCGGTCGCCCGGGCCGGCGGCGTGCTGCGTGCCGAGCTGCGTCATCACGCCGGCGGCCGCGGCCGCGACGGTGAGCGCGCGGCATTCGGCGACGTCGTGCGCCATCGGCTTCTGGCAGTAGACGGAGATCCCGCGGCGGATGGCGGCCAGCGCGACCACGGCGTGCATGTGGTCGGGGATCGAGACGTTGCACGATTCGAGGGCGTCGCCCTCCTTCGCGAACAGTTCGCGCCAGTCGGTGTAGGTGCGGGCGCCGGGGACCTTGCGGGCGGCGGCGGCGAGGGCCTTGGCGTCGACGTCGCAGAGGGCGGTGACGCGCAGGCGGGGGTGGCTGCGCAACTGGTCGAGGTCGCGGCCGCCCATCCCGCCGACGCCGATCGCGGCGTGCCGGAGGATGCCGTCGCGGGGCACGGGGCGTCGGCCCGTGGTGGCGCAGCCGGCGGCGAACCCGAGGGCGCCGAGGGCGGCGAGGCCGAGGAATTCCTTGCGGGGCAGGGCGGGGGATGTCGGGGGCATCGGGGGTCGCCGACGTTTTGCCCGCTGCGCGGGCGGGGCGAGCGAAAAACCGTCAATCCAGCCCCGGGGGCAGCGGCTGGGAATGGAAATCCGGCGTGGTCGGGAACTCGCGCATCGGCGTGTGGAACACGCGGGTGGCGCTGGCCGAGATCGGGGGCACGATCCAGTCCCAGCGCGCGGAGACCTCGCGCCCGGCCGCCGCCTCGCGGCCGCAGAAGCGGAGGAATTCCTCGGAGGCGCTGTGGTGGTCGACGAGGGTGACCCCGGCGGCGGCGTACGAGTGCAGCACGGCGGCGTTCAGCTCGAGGAGGGCGCGGTCCAGCCAGAGGGTGCGGGGGTGGCGGCGATCGAGACCGAGGAGATCGGCGACGGCCGGCAGCAGGTTATAGCGGTGGGGGTCGGCGAGGTTCCGCGCGCCGATCTCGGTGCCCATGTACCAGCCGTTGAACGGGGCGGCCGGGAAATCCGTCCCGGCGGCGTGGAAGCGCATCCCGCTGACCACGGGCACGGCGTACCAGCGCAGGCCGAGGGCGGCGAAGGCGGGCAGGGTGGGGTGGGTCAGCGGGACCTCGCGGACGAGGCCGGCGGGGAGCGGGTAGAGGCGGGGTTTCCCGTCGCGGCCGGAGAGGATCCACGGCAGCAGGTCGAAGGCGGTGGGTTCACCCGGGGGCGCCCAGCCGAGGCGCCGGGCGAGGCGGGTGAAGGCGGCGTTGGCCGGGTCGCCGAGGATGCCGCCGCCGGGGCGCGGGTGGCCCGCGTAGCCGCACAGCTGGGCGTTCCAGATCCGCGGCGCGGGCCCGCCGGGATGGTCCGGCGGCGCGAACACGGTCAGGTACGAGCGCACCGTGCCGTCCCCCTGCGCCAGCTCGAGGTGCTCCCGGAGGCTCGTGGCGAGGTCGTCGGGGTGCTCGAGGCCGCGGCCGTCGCGCACCTCGAGGCGCCGCCAGTGCAGGCGGCCGATGCAGCGCGCGTGGTTGCGCCAGGCGATGCGGCCCGCCCACGTCAGCTCCGCGGGGGTGAGGGGCGCGGGCGCGCCGGTGGCGAGGGCGGCCACGAGGCGGGCGCGGTGCTCCGGTTTCACCCCGCCCGGATGGGCTTCCGCGAGGAAGGCGAGCTCGGCGTCCGCGTCCGCCGGGACGGCCGCGGGGGCGGGGGCCGGGGCGGCGGCGTGGAACGGGCAGGTCGACATCGCCGGGAGCGAACCCGCTTCGGGGCGCGGCGCAAGGCGCGGTGCGGCCACGGTTTGCCAACCGGCCGCCGCCGCGTTTGCTCCGCGCCCATGGATCCCGTCACCCACGCCGTGCTCGGCGCCAGCCTCGCGCAGGTCGCCGGCGGGCGGCGACTCGGCCGCTCGGCCGCGCTCGTCGGGGCCGTGGCCGGGGTGTTGCCGGACGCCGACGTCTTCATCCGCAGCGCGACCGATCCGCTGGTCGCGGTGGCCGCGCACCGTGGTTTCACCCACGCCTTGGCCTTCGTCCCCGTGGGGGCGCTCGTGGCGATCATCACCTGGCTGCTGCGCCCGGCGGGCCGCGCCGGGGGGAGGGGCTGGGACCTGTGGCTCGTGGCCGTCCTCGCCTACCTCAGCCATGTCCTGCTCGATGCCGCGACCAGCTACGGCACGCAGCTGCTGTGGCCGTTCTCGGACCACCGGGCGGGGTGGGATTGGATCGCGGTCGTGGACCCCGCGTTCACCCTGCCGCTCGCCGCGGGCCTCGCATGGGCGCTTCGGCGCCGGACGGCCGCGCCCGCGGTGGCCGGCCTGGCGTGCGCGCTCGCCTACCTGGGGCTGGGCATCGTCCAGCACGGCCGCGCCGAGGCGGCGTTGCGCGAGCTCGCCGCGCGCCGCGGGCACGTTCCGGTGCGCCGCGAGGTGATGCCGACGCTCGGCAACCAGCTGGTCTGGCGCACCCTCTACGAGCACGGCGGCCGGATCCACAGCGACCGGGTGCGCGTGGGCTGGACCGGCGACGTCAGCGTGCGCGAGGGCTGGTCGCTGCCGCTGGCCGGGGCGGCGGACCTGACCGCGGCGGAGCGGGCCCGGGACACGCGGGGTTCCTTCGCCCGGTTCGCTTGGTTCTCGGAGCACTGGGTGGCGCGCAGTCCGGCGGACCCGACCGTGCTGGCGGACATGCGTTACTCCCTTTCCGCCGAGGCCTTTGATCCGATCTGGGGCATCCGGTACACGCCACCGGGGGCGCCCGCGGAGGTCGAGTGGATCAACCGCTCCCGCGACCGGCGTATCGACTTGGGCGGAATGTGGCGCGAGATCGCGGGGCAGTGACTTCGCCCTTGCGGAGGTCGCGCGCGCCGCGATTCGCTGGGCGCGTGAAAACCCCCGCCCCGTCCGCTCTCCTCCGCCTCCTGCCCTTCCTGCTCGCCGCCGCGGCGCACGGCGCGGTCGGCGTCGGCGCGCCGCCCCTCCCGGGCGCCGAGGTCATCCTCGACGGTTCCCGCGAGATGCTCGACGCCAAGTGGACCTACTGGCAGGGCCCCCGCTTCGCCTCCTCGCTTCCGATCAAGTGGAAGATCGTGCCCGATCCGGTGGACCGCGGCACGGTGGTGCAGACCGATGATCCGAACGCGCCCAAGGGCCGCTACGGGTCCGCCGACATCGTGACCAAGAAGGCGTACCGCGACTTCCGGCTCCACGTGGAATTTTGCGTGATGAACGAGGGCGGCAACAGCGGGGTGTACCTGCAGAACCGCTACGAGATCCAGATCCAGGACGGCGACGCGACCAAGCACGGGATGGGGTCGGTGATCAACGAGACGGAGTCCCCCTACTTCCTCTACAAGGGCCTGCGCCAGTGGAACGCGTACGACCTCCAGTTCCGCGCGGCGCGCTTCAAGGACGGCAAGCTGGTCGAGAAGGCGCGCGTGACGATGTATATCAACGGCGTGAAGATCCACGCGAACCAGGAGATCAACCAGGTCTGGGGCGGCGCCAACTCGGGGATCGACGGGGGCAACGACGGCGGCAAGGGGATCACCGACTCGCCCGGCGGCCTGAAGCTGCAATGCGAGGGCCACGACGTCCGGTACCGGAACATCTGGATCAAGGAACTCGACCTGGTGCGGGCGAACACCCAGTTCTCCCGCGACAACTGAGCCGCCCGCGCGGGACCGGTTGCCGATGCCGTCGCGTCGCCTGAGCGCCGTTCGCCTCGCCCGCACCGTCGGGCTGGCGGTGGCGTGCGCGGCTGCCGGCTCCGTCGGGGCCCAGGTGGCGCCCGCCGCCCCGCCGGCCGCCGCGGGCAAGGTCGCCGGCGCGGCCGCGGAGGCGCCCGTGCTGCTGGCGCCCATGGGGGTGCGGGAGCGCCTGCCCGAGCGCGGCGTCGAGCCGGCGGCCCTGGGCTCGCCCGAGTCCCAGTTGCGCGATCCCGTGTTCGCGAGCGACCTGCTTTCCCCGGAGACGCTCGAGGAGGACCCGGCCGGGGCGGAATTGCTCGCCGAGATGGGCCTGATCGCGAACCCGTCGCCGGTGGAGCTTGCGACCGGCGACAGCCGCGTCGGCCTGCGCGGGTTCCCGACCCCGCTGCTGAGCAACGGCTTCGTGCGCCAGGGCGGCATCGACCTCCTCAACACCGGCCGCACGTTCGTCATCCAGGGTGCGCTCGTGCCCGTGCTGGGCCGCGGCGCGCCGGGCGGGATCCAGGATTACTGGACCAACCGCCCCCGGACCACCCCGAGCCGCACCTTTTCCGCCGCGGTCGGCTCGCTCGACCGGCAGTCCGCGGCCGTGGAATGGCACGGCTTGGCCGTCCCCCAGAAGGCGTGGCACCGCGTCGCGGCGGACTGGAGCCGCAAGGCGGGTCCCGAACAGCATGCGCTGGCGGAGACGCGCGCGGTCAGCGGGGCGGTGACGTGGCGGCACGGGCCGGACGCGAGCACCCTGGTCGCGGTGGATTTCTCGCAGTTGCACGCGACGCCCGCCGCGGGGATTCCGGAGTACCGGGTGACGCCGGGCGCGCGGATCGTGGGTCCCTATCGGCCGCTGGCGGGCTTCAACGCGCAGGGTCCCTACGCCGGCGTGCGCCGCCGCAGCGTGGTCGCGGGGGCGATCCTCGAGGCGCGGGTGCACCCGCAGGTGATCGTGCGCGCCGGCGCCGAGGCGTGGTGGCGGCGGATCGAGCAGGACCGGTTCACCACCGGCCTGCTCAACCTCGCGACCGGGCGCTTCGAGGGCCTCCGCGAGCCGATCCACAGCGAGCAGCCGCAGTGGGCGCGCGTCGCCCGCGCCGACGCCACCGCGCGGTTCTCCCTCGCGGGCACGGAGCACAAGCTGCTCCTCGCCCTCAGCCACACGGAGGCGGACAACCGCCGCGACGAGCGCGCGCTGCCGGTCGCCGCCCGCAACGCGCTCCCCGCGACGGTGCGCACCTTCAACCCCTTCGCCCCCGATTACACCACCGTTCCCTACGACCGGGCGGGCTTCGACCGCGTGCTGGCGGACCGCGCGGAGCGCACCCGCTTCACCGCGCTGGAGGTCAGCGAGCGGATGAGCCTCGCCCGCGGCCGGACCGTCCTCACCGGCGGCCTCCGCCACGACCGCGTCGGCCTGCGCGTCACCGACCGCCGCCCCGGGGTCGCGGCCAACCTCGCGCGGGTCCGGGACGGGGTGGACGAGCTCACCTGGCACCTCGGGGTCAACCAGCAGGCGGTGCCGAGCCGGCTGCTCCTGTTCGCCACCACCAGCACCGCCTTCAACCCCTCCACGCGCGTCGACGCCCGCACCGGGCACATCCAGGGCAACGAGACCACCTTCGGCTACGAGGCGGGCGGCAAGGCGCGCCTGGCCGAGGGCCGCGTCGACCTCACCGCGGCGGCGTTCACCTTCATCAACCGCGACATCTCGCGCCGCAACCCGCTCTACGGCGATCCGCTCCAGGACGCGAACCACACCCAGCCGCAGCTGGTCGCGGCGGGGGAGGAGCGGTTCACCGGCGGCAAGCTCGAGGGCCGCTGGCGGGTCACGCCCGCGGTCTCGGTCTCCTTCGTTGGGTCCCACGTGCGCGCGATCACGACCGCCTCGCCCGACCTGCCGGAGGAGGTCGGCCGCCGGCTCTCCCGCTTCCCGCCCTACAACGCCGCCCTGTCCGCCGCCTACACGTTTCCCGAGGGCCGGTGGCGCGGGCTTAGCCTCAGCGGCAGCTGGGCCTACCTGTCGGACTTCACCGCCTACTACGCCGACCGGCAGCGCTTCGGCCTCGAATACCCCGGCTACGGCCTCGTCCACCTCGGCGCCAGCTACAGCCTCCGGGCGGCCAACCGCACCCACTCCTTCGGCCTGACCGTCCGCAACGCCCTCGACCGGGACCTGCTCGCGTCGCACGACCGGCTCGGCGCCGAGCGGGAATTCGGCGCCTCCTACCGCGTCACTTTCTGAGGGACGCGGTTTTCGGGTAACGCCGGCGCGCCCGCATCGTCTCGCTGCACGCGATGTCGGTCCCGTCTCTCCCCGCCCTCCGTTCGCCCGTTCCCGGGTGGAGGATGACAATTTCGTCACGACGAAATCTTGCGCCCGGGCGGCGCGCGGCGTGAAATCCGGATTCCCGGCCGGACGTCTTGGTCCGAGTCCGGTTCACCCCCTTTCCCCTGTGTCCCGCCCCTTCGACTCCCGTTCCGGTCTCCGCCTGACCGCGCCGCTGCTCGCGCTGGGCTTGGCGGCCTGCAGTCCCACCCCGCCGCCGGCGGCTCCGGCCCCCGTGGCACCCAAGGCGGCTGCGGCCGCCCCGGGGACTCCCGCCGCCAAGGCGGCTCCGGCCACGCCCGCGGCCGGAGCGAAGGAGGGCGCACGCCCGCCCGGTTCCGGTTCCAACTCCTCGGGCCGGCGTTCCAGCGAGGCGGAGAAGGAGCGGCAGCGGCAGACCGCCGCCGAGATGGTGCCGGTGGAGACCGCGCTCGTGCGGCGCGGGCCCATTTCCGCGTTCCTCACCTTCAACACCACCCTGGAGACGGAGGCGATGGTCGACGTCTACCCGCAGACCACGGGCCAGGTGGAGGCGATCCTCGTGGAGGAGGGCAAGGTGGTGCAGGAGGGCGAGGCCCTGCTGAAGATCGAGGACCGGGAGCTGCGGGTGGACATGGAGGAGAGCCGCGCGAACTTCGACCAGCTCGAGCGCAACTTCGCCCGTACCCAGGACCTGTTCGCGCGGAAGCTGGTCAACGCGCAGGACTTCGAGACCCAGAAGAACGCCCTCGAGCTGGCCCGCCTGCGGTACGAGCGCGCCCGCCTGCGGCACGCCTACACCACGGTGCGCGCGCCCTTCGCCGGGGTCGTCGCCTCGCGGGAGGCGCAGGTCGGGGCCCGGGTTTCCGCCAACAGCCGCCTGTTCTCGCTGGTGAAGCTCGATGAGACCGTGGCCAAGGTGTTCGTCCCCGGGCGCTACCTGCCGGTCGTCGCCGCGGACCAGCCGGCGGTCGTCACGTCCGAATTCCTGCCCGACCGCACCTTCCGCGGCTGGGTGAAGCGCATCAGCCCCGTCATCGATCCGAAGAGCGGCACCTTCAAGGTCACGGTGGGAGTCCGGGGTGAACGTCCGGGGGACCTGCCGCCGGGGCTTTTCGTCAACGTGCGCGTCATCACCGACACCCGGCCCGAGGCGGTGCTCATCGCCAAGCGCGCGGTGGTGTACGAGGGCGGCGAGCGGTACGTCTTTGCGCTGGTGAACGACCGGGTGGTGAAGCGCAAGCTGGCCGCCGGTTACGAGGATCCGGAGCACGTCGAGGCTCTGTCCGGCTTCGAGGTCGGCACCCCCGTCGTGGTCCTCGGCCAGAGCGGCCTCAAGGACGGTTCCCTCGCGCGCTCCGTGAACCAGCCTGTCCTCACCGCCCCTGGCGCCCCCGTCCTGCCCGCTGCCGCCGCGCCCGCCGGCAGCGGCGGGAATGGCTCCGCGACCCGCCCCTGAGCCCGTGAGTCGCCCCTCCGCCCGCCGCCCCCGATGAACCCGCCGGCCGGCCCCGCGCCCGTTTCCTCCCACTTCGCCGTCGTGGTGCGGCGCCCCGTCGCCATCTTGATGGTCACCCTGGCCGTCGGGGTCTTCGGCTTCGTCTCGTACCAGCGTCTCGCGCTGACGCTGATGCCCGAGATGAGCTACCCGACGCTCACCGTCCGCACGCTCTACCCGGGCGCGGCGCCGGAGGATATGGAGAACGTCGTCGCCCGGCCGCTCGAGCAGCAGCTCGGGGTCGTGCCCAAGCTGGTCTCGATCAGCTCCGTCTCCAAGGCCGGGCAGTCCGATGTCATCCTCGAGTTCCAGTGGAAGACGGACATGGACCTCGTCGCGCAGGAGGTGCGCGAGAAGATCGACCGCCTCCGGCTGCCGGACGGCGCGCAGCGGCCACTGCTGCTGCACTTCGATCCTTCACTCGACCCGATCCTCCGCGTCGGGCTCTCCGGCCCGCAGTCCCTCTACGAGCTGCGCTACCTGGCGGAGCACGACGTGAAGCGGCGCATCGAGTCGCTGCCCGGGGTGGCCGCGGTGCAGATCAAGGGCGGCCTCGAGGAGCAGTTCCTCGTGGCGCTCGAGGAAGGCAAGCTCTCCGCCCTCAAGCTCGACATCGGCCAGATCGCGCAGCGTCTCCAGCAGGGCAACGTCAACCTCTCCGGTGGCCGGCTCAACGAGGGCCAGGTCGAGTACCTCATCCGCACCCTCAACGAGTTCCGCTCCCTGGAGGAGATCGGCCAGCTGATCGTGGGCCGGCAGAACGGCGTGGACGTCCGCCTGCGGGACGTCGCGACGATCACCCGGTTTCACGAGGACCGGCAGGTCATTACCCGGGTCAATGGCGAGGAGAGCGTCGAGATCGAGATCTACAAGGAAGCGGACGCCAACGTGCTGGTGGTGGCGGAGACGGTCCGCCACGCCCTGCTGGGTACTCCGGAGCAGCAGGACTACGTGGCTTCCCTTGGGGAGGGCGCGGCGGGTCCCGCGGGGCCGGACCTGGGCAAGGCGCGGGTCAGCACCAAGGGGCCCCCGTCGAAGAAGCGTCCGACCGAGTCCGGGAGCGCCGCCGAGCGGGCGCGCGCGCAGCGGCTGCTGGACCACCGGCGACTGACCGACTTCCTCGCCTTCCAGCTGCCGGGGGGCGCCTCGCTGCAGGTGCTCTCCGACCAGTCGGTCTTCATTAAGAACTCCATCGATGAGGTGCGGGACAACGCGGTGCAGGGTGGCCTGATCGCGGTCGTCGTGCTGTACCTGTTCCTGCGGAACCTGCCGCAGACGCTGATCATCGGCCTGACGATCCCGATCTCGATCCTCGCGACGTTCGCGCCGATGCACCTTTCGGGGATCACGCTGAACATCATCTCGCTGGGGGGGCTGGCGCTCGGGGTGGGCAACCTGGTCGACAACGCGATCGTCGTGTTGGAGAGCGTGTTCCGCTGTCAGGAGGAAGGGGACGATCCGGTGCGGGCGATCGTCCGCGGCACCAGCGAGGTGGCGATGCCGGTGGTGGCCTCGACGCTCACGACGGTGGCGGTGTTCTTCCCGATCGTGTTCGTGGAGGGCGTCGCCGGGCAGATGTTCGGCGACCTCGCCCTCGCGGTGGTCTTCTCCCAGATCGCGTCGCTGATCGCGGCGCTCTACCTGATCCCGATGCTGGCCGCGACGGTGGCCGGCGGCTCCTCCGGGCTCGCGGCCTCTGGGGCCGAGATGGCCCGCGCCGGCTATTTCCGCTTCCCCCCCGCGCCCACGGTGGGCGCCGCCCGGTGGGCCTTTCCGTTCCGGCTGCTCGGTCATCTGCTGCTGCGGGTGGCCCTCGCGCTCGCCGTGCTCCTCGCCGCGACGCTGAAGGCCGTCCTCGCCGCTATCGGGGTCGTGCTCGCCGCGCTGGCGAGCCTCGGCCTGCTGTTCCGCGGGGGCGCCGCGGCCGGCCGCGCGTGGGCGGGGTTCGCCGCCTGGTCCGCCGCCGACCGGCTCGGCCCCTGCGTTGGGGCGTCCGTCTGGCCCGGGATGCTCGCCTTCGGCGCCCCCGCGCGGCTCGGCGCGAGCGTCGCGCGCATCACCCGCTGGCTGGTCGCCCGCCCCCGCGGCTGGATCCCGGTGCGGTTGGCGCCCGCGCTCGCGGGCGCCGCGTTCCAGGTCGCCCGGGCCGCCGCGGAGCTCATCCTCCGCCTCGCCGGCACCGCCCTGCAGGCCGTCCTGCTCTCTCTCGCGGTGGTGCTGCTGGGCCTCGGGCGCCTCATTGGATTCACCCTCGGCCCCGGCACCCGCTCCGGCCTCCGCGCGTTTGAGCTCGCCAATGACTGGCTCCAGCGCCGCTACCCGCCGCTGTTGCAGGCCGCGCTCGGCCACCGCTTCGCCATTCTGGGCGGCTCCGTCGCCGCCATCATCGCCAGCGGGGTACTGGTGCTCCCCCGCGTCGGCAGCGACCTCATCCCCGTTGTCCATCAGGGCGAATTCTACCTCGACGTCACCCTGCCCATCGGCACGCCGATCGACCGCACCGCCGCGCTCGCGGAACGCATCGACGCGGTCGTCCGGGCCGAGGAGGTGGTGGCCCGCACGTCCGTCACCGTCGGCGTCGAAGAGGGGGCCAACACCGCGATCGACGGCGGCGAGCACACGGCACGCCTCACCGTGCGGCTCCTGCCGGGCTCCACGCCGGAGACCGAGGTCGCCCTCATCGAGCGCATCCGCGCCGCGTTCCACGACCTGCCGGACCTCAAGCTCGAGGTCCGCTACCCCTCGCTCTTCAGCTTCAAGAGCCCGGTCGAGATCGAGATCCGCGGCCACGACCTCACCCTGCTCAAGCAGACCTGCCGGGAGGTGGAGGCCCTGCTGGCCGCCCAGGTGCCCGAACTCGTCGACGTGCGCTCCAGCCTCCAGGCCGGCCACCCGGAGATCCAGGTCGTCTACCAGCGCGACCGCCTCGCGGAGCTCGGGCTCAACCTCCGTTCCGTCGCCGACCTCGTGCGCAACAAGGTCCAGGGCCGCACCGCCACCGCCTTCCGCCAGGAGGACCAGCTGATCGACATCGTCGTGCGCCTGCGCGAGCAGGACCGCCTCGGCCTCGAGGAGCTGCGGCGGCTCGTGGTCAACCCCAACGGGGCCGTCCCCATCCCGCTCTCCGCCGTCGCCACGCTCACGGTCACCGAGGGTCCGAGCGAGATCCGGCGGGTCGACCAGCAGCGCTGCGCGGTGATCACCGGCAACCTGCGTGGCGCCAGCCTCTCGGCCGTCTCGCAGGACATCGTGAACGCCCTCGAGGGGCTGCAGCTGCCGCCGGGCTTCGCCTATTCCCTCGCCGGCCAGAACAAGGAGATGAAGACCTCCCTCAACAGCCTGCTCCTCGCCTTCGGCCTCGCCGTGTTCCTCGTGTACATCGTGATGGCCAGCCAGTTCGAGTCCCTGCTGCAGCCGCTGCTCATCATGACCACCGTGCCGCTCGCGATGGTCGGCGTCGTGGTGGTGCTCTGGCTCGCGGCGATCCCGGTGACGATCATGGTCTTCCTCGGGCTGATCCTGCTGGTGGGCATCGTGGTCAACAACGCCATTGTGCTCATCGACTACATCAACGTCCTGCGGGAGCGCGGCGTGCCCAAGGCGGAGGCGATCGTCGAGGCCGGCCGCGCCCGGCTGCGGCCCATCCTGATGACCGCCCTCACGACCGTCGTCGGCCTCATCCCGATGGCCCTCGGCCTCGGCGAGGGCGCCGAGATCCGCGCCCCGATGGCCATCACCGTCATCGTCGGCCTGTCCAGCGCGACCGTCCTCACCCTCGTGGTCATCCCCATCCTCTACGCCCAGTTCACGCCGGACCGCGCGCCCCGCGCCGCGGCCGCGGGTGGCGGGGCCGGGGAGGCCGCCCCGGCCGACCGATGAGCCGCGAGCCGCTCACGACCGCCATCCCCCGCTTCTCCGTCTCCCGGCCGGTGACGGTCGTGATGCTGCTGGCGACCATCGTGGTCGTCGGCTACATCGCCTACGACCGCATCCGCCTGTCCCTCTTTCCGGAGGATCTTGAGGGCAACCAGCTCCACGTCAGCGTCACCTACCCGAACGCCTCGCCGCGCGACATCGAGGAGAAGATCACCCGCAAGATCGAGGACATCATCGGGACGGTGCCGGACGTCAGCCGCGTCACCAGCTACGCCAGCCCCGGGTATTCCTACACGCGCGTCGAGTTCCGCACCGGCACCCGCCTGCGGGAGGCCTACGCCGCGGTCAGCGACCGGATGGACCGGGTGAAGCCGCTGCTGCCCGACGACGTCGACCGCATCTACGTCCGGCGCTACGACCCCTCCAGCGAGCCGATGATGAACCTCGTCGCGCAGGTGCCGCGCGAGATGGAGGACGCCGCCTACCGGATGGAGAACTTCGTCAAACCGGTGCTCCAGCGGATCGACGGCGTGGGCAACGTCGACATCTGGGGGGTGCAGTCGCGGGAGATCAGCATCGACCTGATCGACGAGCGGATCCGCAGCCACCGGATCGACGTGACCGCGATGCTCGGGGCCCTGCGCGGGCAGAATCTCGCGCTGGGGGGCGGCCACGTGATCGAGGCCGGACGCAAGGTCTACGTCCGCTCCCTCGGCCGCTTCACCTCCCTCGACCAGATTCGCGAGGTGCTGATCGACCCGGTGCGGCGCCTGCGGCTGGGCGACGTTGCGACGGTCTCCTTCCGGCAGCCCCGGCGCGAGTGGGTGTACCGGGTGGATGGCCAGCCGGCCATCGGCCTCCAGATCACGCGGGACTCCACCGGCAACATCGACCGCATCAGCCGCGAGGTCCGGGCCGCGCTGCCGGAACTGCAGCGTCTGCCCCAGCTCGAGGGGGTCCACTTCGAGGTCTTCAGCGACCAGGGGCGCGACGTCCGCGACGCGATCGCCCACCTTGAGGAGGCGGGCCTCTGGGGCGGCATCTTCGCGGCGCTGATCCTTTACGTTTTCCTCCGCGCCCCGCGGATGACGGCGATCCTCACCCTCTCGATCCCGCTCTCGCTCCTCTGCACGATCATCGCGCTCTTCTTCATGGGCTGGTCGCTCAATCTCGCGACGATGATGGGCCTGCTGCTCGCGGTGGGGATGGTCGTGGATAACGCCATCGTCATCGTCGAGAACATCTATCGCCTGCGGCAGGAGGGCGTCGAGGGGCGGCAGGCCTCCATCCAGGGCACGGGGGAGGTCGGGCTCGCGGTGGTGATGTCCACGTGCACCACCGTGGTGGTGTTCCTGCCGCTGATTTTGATGGGCCGCGGCCACGAGTTCTCGTTCTGGATGCTGCGCATCGGGGTGCCCGTGATCGTCTCGCTGGTCGCCTCGCTGTTCATCGCCCTGGTCTTCGTCCCCCTCGCGGCCCAGCGGATGTCCCATGGCCAGCGGCACCAGGATCTCGCCGCGGTCGCCTGGCTCCGCGAACGCTACACCCGCGCGCTGCGCTGGACCCTCACCCACCGGGTGGACGCCGCGATCGTGGCCCTCGCGATCCTCGCCTCGCTCTGGATCCCCTATCAGGCGGTTCCCCGCTCCACCGGTGGCCTGCTCGGCCGCAGCGGCGGGCGCTCGATGCACCTCTACTACGACCTGCCGAGCGGCAACACCCTCGAGCAGTCCGACGCCTTCTTCGCCCGCGTGGAGGAATTCCTCCGGCAGCATCAGGACTACTACGGCGTCGAGCGGATCGAGACGCGCTTCCGCAACAACAGCGGCCGGATCCAGCTCAAGCTGCGCCAGAAGGTGAACGACGCCTGGTACGTGGCCGCCTGGGAGAACCTCCTGCTCTCGCTCGACCTCAATCCCCCCGCGATGGATCGCAATGCGATCGAGGTCCACCTGCGCGATAACTTCGAGCTGCCCCCGGGCATCGTCTGCCGCTCGATCGCCCGCAACTCCGGCGCACCGCAGGACAGCGTGATCAGCTTCAGCATCTTCGGTGAGGACACGACCACGCTGATCGGCCTCGCCGAGGAGGCCGCGCGCCGCCTCGGCACCATCCCGGGGATGCTTTCGGTCGACACCGACATGGAGCGCGGCGGCCAGGAACTCCGGATCACGCTCGATCGCGACCGCTCGCGGCGGCTCGGCATCAACCCGCAGGAGGTCTCCGGCGCCATCAGCAACACCATCCGCGGCCTTGAGGTGGGCCGGATGCCCGTCCCCGACGGCCGCGAGGTCCGCATCTACGCCCAGCTCGGCGAGGTCGAACGGACCCGCATCGACGACGTGAAGACGATGGCGTTCCCCTCCGACGCCGGGGTCGACATCCCGCTCGAGAGCCTCGCCGATCTCTCCATCGGCAAGGCGATGAGCACCATCTACCGCGAGTCCCGCCAGACGGTGATGCGCATCACCGCGCGCGTGCCCCGCCAGGACTTCCGCACGCTCAACGCGGCCATCGACAAGGCGATGGCGGGCTTCGACCTGCCCCGGGGGTACCGCTTCGACCGCGGGAGCTACTTCTCCTCCGGCGGCCAGTCCGACGCCGCCCTCCGCTTCGCCCTCACCCTCGCGGTCATCTTCGTCTTCCTCCTGATGGGGCTCCTCTTTGAATCCTTCGTCCTGCCGCTGGCCGTCCTCATCGCGGTGCCGTTCTCGCTCCTCGGCGTGTACTGGACGCTGCACCTCACGAAGACCCCGCTCGACCTGATGGCGACGATCGGGATCGTGATCCTCGTCGGTGTGGTGGTGAACAATGCCATCGTGCTGATCGACCTGGCCAACCGGCTGCGGGCGGAGGGAGTGGAGCGCCTTGCCGCGCTGCTCGAGGCCGGCCGCCAGCGTTTCCGGCCGATCTTGATGACCACCCTCACCACGGTCTGCGGGATGATCCCGATGGCGGTGGGCAACTCCAAGATCGTCGGCGTGCCCTATGCGCCCCTCGGCCGCACGATGGTGGGCGGCCTGCTCGTCTCCGCGGTGCTGACGCTCGTGGTCGTGCCGCTCCTGTACACGCTGCTCGACGACCTCCGTGAGCATGCGGCGCGGGTCTGGCGCGTCGCCCGCGCCGGCGGCGCCCTGCCGGGGCCGGCGGACACCCCCGGCGCTGCCGGGGCCCTCGGGCGCGCCGACCGCGTGGACTGAGCGGCGGGCCGCACCGCCGCATTGCCTCCGCGCGCCGCGGGGCCCAGGGTCCGGCCCGTCATCCCCCGCCCCCCGATGCCGACCCCGACCTCGCGCCGCCGTTTCCTCGCGTCCTCGACTTCCCTGGCCGCCGCCGCCCTCGCGGGTCCCACGGTGGTCTCCGCGGCCGACGCCCGCCGCCCCGCACTGCTGGGCGGCACCCCCGTGCACACCGGCCCGTGGCCCACGTGGCCGGTCTGGGATCCCGCGTGGGAGGAGGACTTTCTCCGCGTCTGCCGCAGCGGCCGCTGGAACGCCGCCGCCGGCGGCCCGCTGGCCGACTTCGAGCGCCGCTGGGCGGAGTTGCTCGGCGCCCGGCGCTGCCTCGCCACCTCCAGCGGCACCACCGCGCTCATCACCGGCCTCCACGTGCTCGGCATCGATGCGGGCGACGAGGTCATCGTCTCCCCCTACACCTTCATCGCCACCTACAACGCGATCCTCGCGCACAAGGCGCTGCCCGTCCTCGCCGACACCGATCCGGCCACCCTCAACGTCGATCCCGCGTCCATCGCGTCCCGGATCACCGACCGCACCCGGGCGATCGTGCCGGTGCACATCTTCGGGCTGCCCTGCGACATGGACCCGATCACCGCGCTGGCCCGCGCGCGCGGCCTGCGGGTGCTGGAGGATGCCTGCCAGGCGTGGCTGGCCGAGTACCGCGGCCGCAAGTGCGGCACCCTCGGCGACCTCGGCTGCTTCAGCTTCCAGCAGTCCAAGCACATCCCCGCCGGCGAGGGCGGCGCGATCACGTCGATGGACGAGGACCTCGTCGATCGCTGCAATTCCTTCCACAATTGCGGCCGCCCGGTGGGCCGGTTCCAAGGCGCGGGCTTCTTCACCCGCGGCAGCAACTTCCGGCTCACCCAGTTCCAGGGCGTGCTCCTGCTCCGGCAGGTCGAAAAGCTCGTCGCGGAGACCGCGCGGCGGCGCGAGGCGGCGGACTACCTCAACGCCCGCCTCGGCGCGATTCCCGGGATCACCCCCGTGCGCGTGCCGGCCGAGAGCCGCGGCGTGTACCACCTCTACCCGGTCCGCTACGACGCGGCGCGGTTCGCCGGGCTGCCGCGCGACGCCTTCCTGCGGGCGCTCGCCGCGGAGGGCGTGCCGGGCAGCGGCGTGTACAAGGAGCAGTACTTCGACGGCCTGCTCGACGAGGCGATCGCCTCGCGCGGCTTCCAGCGCCTTTTTCCGGCGGAGCGGCTCAAGGCCTACCGCGAGAGCTTCCGCGAACTGCGGGGCAACCGCGAGACCTGCGCCACCGTCGTCGCGCTCCCGCAGACCGTGCTCCTCGCCGGGCGTGCCGCGCTCGACCAGGTCGTCGAGGCCTTCGCGAAACTCCAGGCGCAGGCCCCGGCGCTCGCCGCCGCCGCCCGCGCCAAGTCCTGAACCGGGGCCGGCCGGGGAGAACACGCTTGCCTGTCCGCGCCGGGGACGGGGAACGTCGGGGATGCGCGTCCCTCCTCCTTCCCGCCCGCCGCCCGCCGGCGGACGCGGAGGACGCCCGGTCCGGAGGCCGCCGCCGTGCCGCTGACCACGCTCCTGCTCTCGCTCGCGATCCTCACCGTCGCGGGGTTCACGCAGGGGCTGACCGGCTTCGGCTTCGGGCTGGTGTCGATGGCGCTGCTCCCGCTGCTCCTGCCGGTGAAGGAGGCGGCCGTGGTGGTTGCGGTGCTGAACCTCGTCACGTGCGTCTTCACGCTGTGGGCGGTGCGCCGCCACCTGTGCTGGCGGCGGGGGCGCAGCCTGATCGTCGGCTCGGCCGCGGGCGTGCCCTTCGGGGTGTACCTCCTGGCGCACCTCGAGCCGGCCCCGCTGCTCCGCACGATGGGAATCGTGCTGGTGGCCTTCGCCGCCGCCGAGCTGCTCACCGACGCGCGCTCCCGGCCCCGGGTGCCGGGCTGGCTCGGGCTGCCGGCCGGGTTCCTCGGGGGCAGCATCGGCGGCGCGCTCAACATGGGCGGCCCGCCGGTGATCGCCTACGTTTACGCCCAACCGTGGTCGAAGGAGGAGATTGTCGCCACGCTGCAACTGGTCTTCGGCGTCAGTGCACTCCTCCGGGTGGCCCTGATCGGCGCGGGCGGCCTTTACACGGCCCCGATGGTGCCGCTGCTCCTCTTCACGCTCGCGCCGATGGCGCTCGCGATCTTGCTCGGCACCCGCCTGCTGCTCCGGGTCCCCCTCGTCCCGCTGCGGCGCGGCGTCGCCGTTTTCCTCCTGGCGCTCGGCCTCAAGCACGCCCTCTTCCCCTGAACCCGTGACCCCGCACCCGCTCTACCTCAACGGCCGTTTCGTCGTCCGGGAACCCTCCTTCCCGGTCCGTGATCCGGCGGATGGGACCGAGTTCGCCCGGATGTCCGCCGGGGATGCCGGGGTGACGGCGACGGCGCTGGCGGACGCGGAGGCGGCGTTCGCGGGCTGGCGGCGGGTGCCGGCCCGGGCGCGCGGCGACCTGCTCCTCGCGCTGGCCGCCGAGGTGACCCGGCGGGCCGAGGAGATCGCCACCGGGATCACGCGCGAGAACGGCAAGCCGCTCGCCGAGGCCCGGGCGGAGGTCGCGCTGGGGATCGATCACCTGCGCTGGTTCGCGGAGGAGGCGCGGCGCGGCTACGGCCGGGTGCTTCCGCCGCAGGAGGCGGACCGCCGGCAACT